>JAZOVZ010000098.1:0-43973 GCA_045658965.1 Eubacteriales bacterium | reverse complement strand
CGGGTGCGAGCAGTTTTGACGCAGCAGATTTTTTTGAGCCCAAAAGCTTTTCCCGCAGGGCATATAGGCAATATGTCCAAGGGGAAAGATAAAGGGATCGAGAAAATCTGCTCGTCAAAACCAACTTGGTTCGACTCCCGTGCGGCTAGAGGAGACGTTACCATGCAATTCATGTATTGGAGTATTTCCATCGTCACCCTGATATTGACCGCTGCAGTCTTTTCATTGACACTCAGAGAGGTACGACGCACCGGAAAACGCGTTCGTTTTTCCATGGTACTTTGCGCAAGCATCGTTTTAATGACCGTGGATATTCTGTGGGTGCTTTGTGAAGATAACGTTCTTGTACTGCCCTTGGCATTTGATTATGCTTTTGCAGTACTGTACTATATTTTAACGGGCATAGCCGCGTTGTTCTGCTATCTGTATTCGGACAGATTACTGCGCGAGCCCGGCCCCAAAAAGCGTGAGACGGTGCTGTCCGTACTAAGCATTACGCCTGCCGTCCTCAATGCCATCATTGCTGTAATCTCCATCCCGACGGGCTGGGTGTTCGCCGTTGACCACACAACGGGCATACACGTGCGCGGCCCGCTGTTTGCAGTGCACCTGATCGTCGCACTCTTGTATCTGGGACTGATTGCAGCGCGCGCACTTGCCAAAACCATTATGCAAAAGGACTCTATCGAGAGAAACCGATACCTTTCCATTGCAATGTACTCTTGCTTGATCATATCCTTGGCACCCCTCCAGATTCCTACGCCGAACGTTCCCTTTTTGAACGTTTCCATGACGCTTGCCGCCATCCACGCATTCTTCTTTATCAACACCTACGAGCGCGGGCAGATTTCCATCTATGCACAGCTGCAAGGCTTTGGACAGCTGTTTTTGAGCTCTTACTGTGTCAATTTACGCGAAGCCTCTCTGGAACGCATCAGCATCTCGGGCAATATCCGTCACTCCGCTGCCTACCGTGAATTAAAGGAATCCAACAAGCGACCCTACAGCAAGGCAATGTACGACTATATCAAAAAGTACGTGCATCCCGATGACCGAGAGGAAATGCGCGAGGCAAGCGACATTGATTATTTGCGCGAAAATCTAAACGCAGACCAGCCCTTTTACCACGTTACCTACCGCCACGTTTTCGGTGATACCGTCAAGTGGAACCGTATGTACGTGATCATGACCGACCGAAACGACAAAAACGACGAGGTTACCGAAGCTATTATCTGCTTTATGGACGTGAACCAGGAGCAAATGCTGCTTGCACGTTCGGACTACTTCCGCAATCTGTTTACCAAAGCCGCCACCGGTGCATATCAGCGCATCATGCAAGTCAACGTCACGCGCGATACGGTATATCATCTGCATTTTGAAAACGGAAACATTATCAAGCAGCCTACCGGAGGCAATATCGAATCGCATCTGCAAAACCTTTCCAAAAACATCGCTCCCGAATTCCGCGAAGAGGTGATCAACACTTGCCGCCGCGCAATTAACTGTACCGGCTTGAATGAAGAGTTCTCATACGGCTATAAGGGACTGATCGAGGGGACGGACCAGTACGGCTGGTTCGTGACCACCATTCGCGCCATAGAATACGAGGGCGACCGATTGCTGATGCTGTTTATCACGGACAACACCGAAAAGATCCAGCATATTGAAATGCTGGAGGAAAAGCAACGAAACGACCGCATGAACGCGTTTATCGTGCGCGTGCTCTCATCTGCCGTTGAGTACCGCAGCAACGAAACGGGTGACCACATACACCGCGTTATGAAGCTGACGCGTGATATTCTCAACGTGCTGATGGAGAAATACCCCGAATACGGCATTGACGCGCAAGAGGCAAACAGCATTGCCAACGCGGCGGCATTACACGATATCGGCAAGATCGCAATTCCCGACCACATCCTGCTCAAGCCCGGCAAGCTGACCGACGAGGAATTTGAAAAAATGAAAAAGCACACCGTTTACGGTTGTCAAATGCTTGGCAAGTATGACAGCAACGACATGTTTTACCGCTACTGCTACGATATCTGCCGCAGCCACCACGAGCGTTACGACGGACGCGGCTATCCCGACGAATTGGTTGGCGAGCAGATTCCTATTTGGGCACAGATCGTTTCGATCGTTGACGTTTACGACGCGCTGACAAGTGACCGCTCTTACAAGAAGGCATATTCCCACGAGCAGGCGGTTGCTATGATCAACGCGGGAGAATGCGGTACGTTTTCACCCAAGATACTGGAGTGCTTTCATGATTCCATTGCAAACCGTTCATAATCCCAAGAGGCTGCGCAGGCAGCCTCTTTTTTACCGCATCTCTTTACATTCGTCATGATCTGTGTTATAATATCTTTATCAACACTTCCCGGAGGAGTTATGAAACGCTTGATTTCCCTTTTGGCGGTCTTGTTGGTGCTCTCGCTGTGCGCGTGCGACGTGCCCGGTGACGGGGTCACAGACACCACCATGACCGACCTTGACGATACGTCTACGTCAACCGACACCGCAGAACCCGATACAACCGCGCCCGAAACGACCGCACCCGAAACGGATGCGGACACCGAAGCCGAAACAGATCCCGCCTGCACGCACGCCGATGCGGACGATAACGGCATTTGCGACGTTTGCACGATCTCGGTGCTGGTCAGCGTGGATTTCTATTCGGTCAACGACCTGCACGGCAAGTTTTTTGACACCGACGACCAGCCCGGTGTGGACGAGCTGACCACCTTTCTCAAAACCGCGGTGCAGACCAATCCCAACACCGTCCTGCTTTCCACGGGTGACATGTGGCAGGGCAGCTCGGAATCGAATCTGACCAAGGGCTTGATCCTGACCGACTGGATGAACGAGCTGAATTTTGCTTGCATGACGCTTGGCAATCATGAATTTGACTGGGGCGTGGAGGCGATCCTTGCAAACGAAGCGCTTGCCGAGTTCCCCATTCTTGCCATCAATATCTACGAGCGCGACACCAATACGCTTGCAGACTACTGCACCCCCTCGGTACTGGTGGACAAGGGAGAGGTGCAGATCGGCATTATCGGTGCGATCGGCAATTGCTATTCTTCCATTTCCGCCGATAAGGTTGAAGACGTTTACTTTGTGCTGGACGATGCGCTGACAAAGCTTGTCAAGGCTGAGGCAGAGTCCTTGCGCGCACAGGGCGCGGATATGATCGTGTACGCCATGCACGACGGCGGCGGTGCATATGACACTTCCCTTTCAAGCGGCTACGTAGACCTTGTTTTTGAGGGTCACAGCCACCAAAACTACGTCAAGAAGGATGCTGCGGGCATCTATCACCTGCAGGGCGGCGGCGATAACGACGGCATCACCCACGCCGTGGCAAAGGTCAACAGCGTCACGGGCAGCGTGGTGGTGATCACGGCAGAATACATGCCCACCTCGCGCTACCAAAGCTTTGACGACGACCCGATCGTAGAGCAACTGGGCGAGAAATATGCAGAGCAACTGGCTGCAGGCAACCAAATGCTTGGCTACAACGCTAAAACACGTTACTCCGAGCAGATACTCCAAAAGGTTGCCGACCTCTACCTCTCCTATGGAGCCGAGCGTTGGGGCGAGCAGTATGACCTTGTGCTTGGCGGCGGTTTCCTCTCCGCGCGCTCACCCTACGATCTTGAAAAGGGCGACGTATACTACTCGGATCTGCAAATGCTGCTGCCCTTTGATAACCAGATCGTGCTTTGCTCGATCAAGGGCTCGGATCTCTTGAACCGATTTATCAATACCAGCAATAACAGATACTACATTTCGCTCAGCGACTACGGTGCGGACATCAAAAACGCCATCGACCGTAACGCGACCTATTACATCATCACCGATACCTATTGCTCCTCTTACGCCGCCAACCGACTGACCGTGATCGACACCTACGATCAGACCACCTTTGCGCGCGATTTGATCGCAGAATACATCAAGGACGGAAATTGGAGTAAATAAAACGTGAAATCGAAAACCCTTGCTATGCAAGGGTTTTCTTACGTCTGCTTCCGTGCCTTTTCTACAAAATCCTCCGCCCCGATTTATGCGAAGTGACGAGATTGCATTTTCCTGCATTTTCTTTGCAAAAAAGGTTTGCAATCCGGGGCGTTTTATAGTATAATGATATGTTGAGCATGCTTCAACATATTACGCAGAAAAAAGAGGTAACGTATGCCGAAATACGAGGTTTTATCCCCCGAATTGGTCGCGCGCATGGCTCTTGACCGCCAGGACGGCGCAGCGGCACGTATGGGATACGACAGCGCAAGCGTGACAAGGCGCAAAAACGTCGCCACCGACAGCGCAAGCATCTGGCGTCCCCCGTTCGCGCACGACATTGATAAAATATTGCATTGCCCCTTTTACAACCGATATACCGACAAAACGCAGGTCTTTTCGCTGATCAAAAACGACGATATCACTCGCCGCAGTCTGCACGTGCAGCTGGTCTCGCGCATCTCGCGCACCATCGGCGCGGCGCTTGGGCTCAACCTCGACCTGATCGAAGCTATCGCGCTTGGTCACGATATCGGTCACCCGCCCTTTGCACATTCGGGCGAGGCGTATCTTTGTGAGCTTTACCATAAGCACACGGGGCGTTTCTTTTTCCATAACGTACACTCGGTGCGCGTGCTGGACGTCATGTTTCCCTACAACATCAGCCTGCAGACGCTGCACGGCATTGCCACGCACAACGGCGAGGTGGAAATGATGAAATTTGAGCCGCAGCCCATAGGTAGCTTTGCGGAATTTGACCGCATGATCGAGCGGTGCTACACAGAGCCCGGTTATGCCAACACCATCGTGCCCGGTTCGCTGGAGGCAATCGTGGTGCGCATTTCCGACATTATCGCTTATCTGGGCAAGGACAGGCAGGATGCCGACCGCGCGGGCTTGACCCCCGAGTCCATGTTCTATAACGAAGACATTGGCTCGATCAATGCCGAGATCATCAACAATTTAGTCGTCAACATCATTGAAAACAGCTACGGAAAGCCCTATATCGCGCTGGATACGCGTCATTTCAAGGCACTTGTGGACTCCAAGGCTGCCAACTACCGCATGATCTACAACTATGCCGCTCCCAAGGCAAACCTTGAGGGCACGGCAAAGCCCATGATGCAGGAGATCTACGGACAATGCTTGGACGATCTGCGCGCGGGCAACAAGTATTCCCCGATCTTTACGCATCATATAGACTACCTTGCCAAGATCCACTACAAGCGCACGCGCCCATACGAGCACGAGGAATACAATCAGATCGTGGTGGACTACATTGCAAGTATGACCGAGACCTACTTTGTGGAGCTGCATCGCCATTTGTTCCCCGACAGCAAGCTACGCGTGCAGTACACGGGCTATTTTGATCGATAAATATTTGAAGGAGATATATACATGTTTGAAAAAATTCTGGAGCAGATCCGCTGCCATGATACCGTGATCATTCACCGTCACACAAATCCCGACGGTGACGCCATGGGCAGCCAGATCGGACTGAAGCACATCATCAAGGAAAACTTCCCCGAAAAGCGCGTGCTGGTGGTGGGTGACCCTGCCAAGCGTTTTGCGTTTATGGAGGACAGCGTGATGGATACCGTAGCCGACGAGGACTACAAGGACGCGCTTGCCATTGTGCTTGACACCTCGGCAAAAGCCCTCATCTCGGACGACCGCTACACCACCGCGCACGTATCCGCGCGCATTGACCACCATTTGTTCTGCGAAACCATCGCAGACATTGAAGTCACCGACTCCTCTTACGAGAGCTGCTGCGGCTTGATTACCGAATTTGCAATTGAGAGCAGTCTTACCCTCTCCCCTCTTGCCGCCAAGTCGCTTTACACAGGTATGGTCACCGACTCGGGTCGCTTCCGCTACGATTCCACCAGCGCAAACACCTTCCGTCTTGCATCCTTCTTGAAATCCCATCCCTTTGATACCAACGATATTTACCGCAATCTGTACGCGGACGACTTCTCTTTCATTCGTCTGCGCGCCTCCTTCGTGCTCAAAATTCAGTTTACCGAGCACAAGGTAGGTTATATCTACACCACCAAGGAAGAGCTTGCCGCAACCGGTGCTGACACGTTCACGGTCTCTCGCGGTATGGTCAATACCATGGGCGAGATCCGCGGTGTGGATATTTGGGTCAACTTTACCGAGACCGACGACGGCGTGCTTTGCGAGCTGCGTTCCTCCAAGTACAACATCAACGCAGTAGCGGTCAGATACGGTGGCGGCGGACATATCAAAGCAAGCGGGGCTACGCTCAAGGATCGCGCCGAGGCGATGCAGATGCTTGCAGAGCTGGATGCAATGGCAGCAGGAGGTAATGCATAATGCAAGTTTTACAGCAAATTTTTGATAAAATCCAAGAATACGACCGCATCATGCTGTTCCGTCACATTCGCAACGACGGTGACTGCGTGGGTGCGACCAAAGGACTCAAGGCGATCATTTCGCTGACCTGGCCCGAAAAGCAGGTGTACCTGATCGACGACGATCACGCAGATTACCTTGAATTTCTTGGCGAGGACGACGCGCCCGTAGCGGACGAGCTGTACGAAGGTGCGCTTGCCATCGTGCTGGACACCGGCACCGATGCGCGCATCTCCAATAAGAAATACACGCTTTGCAAGGAGCTGATCAAGATCGACCACCACATCAACGTATGTCCCTACGGCGACATTGCATGGGTGGAGGAGCACGCATCCTCTTGCTGCGAAATGATCGCAAAGTTCTACTTTGCCTTCAAGGATCAGCTCAAGATCGACACAGAGGCTGCCACCTACCTGTACACCGGTATGGTGACCGATTCGGGCCGTTTCCGCTTCCGCAGCGTATCGGGCGATACCATGCGCATGGCAGGCATGCTGCTTGACCTTGGCATTGATACCGACGTGCTTTACGCGCACCTCTATATGCAGGATCTGGAAAGCTTCAAGTTCAAGTCCTACGTATACAAGAACATGAAAATGACCGACGCGGGCGTGGCGTATCTGTACGTCAGCCGCGCAACCATGGAAAAGTACGGTCTTACCCACGAGCAGGCATCCGCCGCAGTATCTCTGATGGATTCCATCAAGGGCAGCCTGATCTGGATCATCTTTATCGAGCACGAAACCGAGATCCGCGTCAGACTCCGCTCCCGCTTTGTCACGGTCAATCAGATCGCAGAGCGTTACAACGGCGGCGGTCACGATTGCGCAAGCGGTGCCACCGTGCACAGCCGCAGAGAGGCAAACAAGCTGGTCAAGGAAGCCGATGCAACGCTTGCCAAGTACAAGGCAGAAAACGAGGGCTGGTTATGATGAAAATTCTGATTACGAACGACGACGGCATCAAAGCCGAAGGGCTCTTGGGTCTTGTCAAATGGGCTTGCAAATACGGTGAGGTCACGGTATGCGCCCCCTTACACGAGCAGAGCGGCAAGAGCCAAGGCATTGATATTTTCCACCCCATTGCCGTGACCAAATACGATCTCTGCCCCGAGGTAGAGGCATATGCGGTGGACTCCACCCCCGCGGATTGCGTGCGCTTTGGCATCATCGGTCTTGACAGAAAGTACGATCTGGTCATTTCCGGCATCAACCGCGGCTACAATATCGGGCAGGACATTGTGTACTCCGGCACGGTCGGCTCGGTGATGGAGGCTGCTGCCCAAGGCGTCTATGGCTTGGCGATCTCGACTTCCCCTTCTACCCTGCAAGGGGCACTGGAGCAGCTTGACTACGTATACAAATTTATTGAGCGCAACAATCTGTACGCGCAAAACGACGTATACAACGTCAACATTCCCGAAAATCCGCAGGGTATCCGCATCACCCACCAAGGTAAGGCGAAATACTCCGATGAATGGGTGGACATGGGCAACGGCACCTACACGCAGGTTGGGCAGTTCATTTTCGAAAACACCAAGAATCTTGACCTGGATACCGACTGCGTCATGAACGGCTACGTTTCCATCACCCCCATGCAGACCGACCGCACCAATCTCGCGGTTTATAAAAAGCTCGCAGGATATCTCAATCAATAAACAATAAAGAAAAGGCGTTGCACCGAGGTGCAACCCCCTTTTTATGTTGTTTTGTAATCGACCTGCAATTAAGCGAGGATATCAGTTACCAGAATGGTCAGATACTTGCCGCTGCTTGCGGTACCGATGATATAGCCCTCAACGGAGAAGGTGTTACCTGCCTGTGCGTCAAGTGCTTCCTTGATCTCGCCTGCGGGGTAAGAGAAGCTGCCTACGATGGTGCAGCCATCCATGGTGAAGTTGTAGTAGCTGCCGGAAACAGCAAGCGTACCGGTTACCTTTACGTAGATGGGAGCAATATCGGAAGCGGTTGCATAAGCGTCAAGCTCAGCAACAGTCAGCTCAACAGCTGCAGGATGCTCAACAGAGCCGTTCTCCAGAACGGTAACCTCGGTGCCCTGACCGAACTGCTTTGCACCGCCGTAAACGGAGGTGGTACCGGAAACCTTAACCACGTCACCAACGTTGCACGAAGGAGCGGAGCCAAGGTAGATCAGCATCATGCCGGTCTCATCGGAAATCAGCAGGCTTCTGCCGGTGATACCAACAACAGTACCAACAGTCTCGTACTTGCCGTTCTCGCTTGCCTTGATTTCCTCAATGGTGGGGTAATCGGGCTTGCCCTCGGAAACTACAACGAGCTGCAGGGGGAACTGGCTGATGCCGGTGTTCTCTGCAGTGATAAAGCTGGTCTTGGAGCCGCTGACGGTATCGAAGTTGCTGTAAGTGCCCAGGTAGTACTGGCTCTCCTCGCCCTCAACGTTGGTTACCCATGCGTTGATATCAGCGTTGTAAACGTAAACGGAAAGAGCGGTATCCTGATAGAATACGGCGATCTTGCCACCGTCGTTCTTGGTGATGTTGATGTACTTCTTAGCGCCGTCTACCATGGTGTAGAAGGAGTAGCCATCGCCGTTTGCCTCAGCATAAACGTCGATCGCCTCTGCAGCAGCCTTGGAGGTGATCAGGTATCTGTCACCGCTTACACCGCCGGAAACGAATACGCCGTAGCCGTTGGTGCCCTGGTACATGTAGAGCTTGTATGCAACGTCTGCTGCGGGAGTGGTTACGGGCTCAACGGTAAAGTTGGTAGCAACCAGCATAACCTCAAACTCGACGGTCTCGGTAGCATCACCCAGAGTAACGGTTGCAGTCAGCTTGATGGTGGTGGTCTCACCAGGCATGGTCAGAGTCAGCTTGCCGTCTGCAATCTTAGCAAACTCGCTGTCGGATGCCCAAGTGATGGAAACCTCAGGATAAGTTGTGCCTGCTACGGGCAGATCGATCTCAGCGCCCTCGGTGAAGGTGCTCTCGAAGGTCAGGCTATCCTTTTCCAGGGTAACCTTTTCAGCATCGGATCTTTCGGGAAGTGCGAAGTTGTAGAAGCAATCTACGGAGGTAGGAATCAGATAGGGTGCGCCGCTGTAGGTGATCATGATACCGGTAACATCAGCGGTGTAGCCATACTTTTCAGCGTGTGCTGCATCGATGGTTGCCTTATCCTCTGCCTTCAGGGTGGTGGGGAAATCGGTTACATAGGTTCTGATGTAACCCTGTACGCCGTTGAGCTCGAAGAACAGGTACTGGCTGGTGGCAGTTGCAAGCTCCTGACCGCCAATGGTAACGCCCTTGATTACAACAGGCATACCAACAAGCTCGTTGAAGTTGGTGCCTTCAACCCACTTATCGGTAATGTCAACGGGAGCGAAGTCCTTCTTTTCGGTGTTGACAACGGTGGGAATACCGCCCTTGATCTCCATCATGCCGCTATAAGGAGCAGCAGGACCTGCAACGCGAACGGTCATACCGAGCTCGATGCCGAGATCAGCAACGGGGTCAACGTCCATCTGGTAGGAGTAGTAGCCGCCAAAGCCGCTTTCGTCCAAGAGGAACAGGTGGTTTCTGGTGTTGCCTGCAGCCTTGGAGTTGATAGCAACAACGATACCCTGAACAACCAGGTTGTCGCCTTCCTTAGCAGCCTGGTACTCTTCCCAAGTGGTAACCTTGAACTTGGGAACGGTGCGGTTAAATTCCTTAACCACGGTGTTGCCTTCAGCATCGGCAACGGTTGCGGTCAGCACGTATGCGACGTCCTCGTAAGACTCGTCGGGAACGTCAACGGAAACGGTGCCGTCCTCGCCAACGGTAAGAGTGATCTTATCGGTGTTGATGGTCCAGGTGATTGCGTAGTCAACGCCGCCTACCTTAACCTTGGAAACCAGGGTGTAGTCAGCAGCGGTAACGGTGGTGTCCTTGTACAGCTGACGAACGTACTCAGCTGCGTTCTCAAGGTCAGTGGGCTCCTGTGCACCGGGTGCCTCGGTGGTCTCCTCGGTGGTAGCATCAGTTTCGGGTGCTACAGTGGTCTGCTCGGCAGAGGTGTCTTCCCCGCCCTGAGGGTTCTTGTCACAAGCAACAAGCAGAGCCAGAGAGCAAACGAGAGCAGCTGCCAGCAAAAGCATTAAAATTCTTTTCATGATAGCTCCTTATTTGTTAAATAAAATGTGTATAAGTGTATCAACCAATGGTAATATCGCCGATTGCAAATACTCTGACCTGATACTGGCCATCATAGGAATCAACGATGCCGCGAACAGAGATCTTGGTGCCTGCGGGGAAAATATCCTGCGTAACCAGATTGCCCTCTGCGTCGATCAGAACCTCGGTTCTGACCACGATGGTTGTGCCGTCCGCTGCCTTACAGGTAATGGACATAGCACCCTTATCGTCGCTGGTCTCAGCGGTGGTGGTATAGACGCTCTCAACGGTCAGATCCTTGACGGTCACGGTGCTGTAGTGCGCCAGCTCACCGTACTTAAACTCGGTGGGAGTGCTGATCTCGTTGCCGTCCGCATCCTGCGTGATCACGTCCATCGTCAGCTTGCCGCTTACGATATCTGCAGCGTTGGTCTCGCGGTAGCTCGGGCTATACCCTTCCTCGATCTTATGGATACCGTCCTTGGAGAGTGCTCCGTTGGGGTCCATCATATCCACGCTGTACTTGATATTGGAGATCTGCCAGGTGCCGCCCAGCTCGTAATACTGCAGCGTACCCACCATCATCACGCGGTTGCCAATGCTCAGCGCCTGCATGACGTTACCGGGGGTATTGTAGCCGCAGAATACCTGCATACCGTAGTACATATCGGTTTCTGCATCGTACTCTTCCAGATAAACGGTTGCACCGCTTCTCTTAACAACGACCGCTTCAAAGCGAACCAGCTGATCCTTATAGGGCTCATAGTTGAGCTTGAGCTCCTTGAGGGTCACGTTCTGTGCGCCGCCGTAATAGAATTCGGGGTCCTTATCCTTGGAGAATACGAAATACTTGAACTGCTTTGCCTGGTTGAGTGCACCCATGGTGTACTCGGAATACGCATTGTCGGCTGCGTTAGAGCCGAACGCAAGTCCCTGCTGCAGAATTTCCAGATTGAGGTTACGGTACTCGGTCATCTCATCGGTCTTGTACCATACCCAAACGAGGTATCTGCCGCCGGTGGAATCCGCGTTCCACTTGTCGTTGTCGGATTCAATAATAATGGAGGTTGCCTTGGAAAGCGTTTCCTTGGTGTAGTTAGACGCCTTTTTGCCCCAAGGCTCGATAATGCCGGTGGACTCGGGGGTGTTGATACCAAGGTATCTTGCCTTGAGAATATCACCGGGAACGATGCCGGAGGGAACGTTGAAGTGCGTAGTGTCACCGTCGATGTAGGCGTGCACGGTCACTTCTACGTTGAGTCTGCCGGAGTTTTTGTTGAACTTGAGCTGCGAAGCAAAGTCAACGAATTCGGGCGTGGGAGCTGCAGTTGTCTGCTCTGCACTCTCGGTGCCTTCTGTGCTCTCGTTGGTCTCAGTTTCAGGAGCCGCAGTTGTATCCTCGGAGGTGTCGCCCTGCTTGTCGCAGGCTGCAAAGCAGCCTGCAACGGTAGCAAGAACAAGAAGAACGATCAATAATTGATAGATATTCTTCATGATTATACCTTTTTGAAAAAATACGTGATTTGGATTACTGTGCGTTCTTGCACTCGGTAACAGCATCTGCAAACGCCTTATCGATCATAGCGTCTACGTCGTCAGCCTGCGTGGTGAAGCAGTACTGCATCAGTACGCCAACCTTGTCACGTGCTACGGAAGAGCCGTTGAATGCGGGAGATACGAAGTAAGCGTTGGACATCTCTCTGCCAACCTTAACAGCAAGTGCCTGAATGTGGTCGCCACCGTCAGCATTTTCAAGGAAGTTCTTGTATGCGGGAACCTGGTCAACGCTCTGGATAACGGGCATGTAACCGGAGGTCATGGAGAATGCTGCCTGGAACTCGGGGTTGGTGGTCAGGAACTCAACGAACAGCCAGGAAGCAATAACCTCCTGCTTGTTGTCGCTCTCAAAGATGCACAGGGAGGGACCCTGAGAGATAGCCTTGGGAGCATCGGGGTTGATCTGAGGAATGGGAGCGATGCCGACGTCGAATGCGTAACCGGTGTCGGTTGCCTCGGGACGCTGGTGGATAGAACCGCCGGTAGAACCGATGGACATGTAGCTGTTCTTATCGGTCAGCTCGGTGAACAGGCCGGAGGTGTAACCGCCGTACAGCTCCTGAGTGGTCAGATAGCCCTTTTCGTACCAGCCTCTGAACATCTTAACGAATACCTTGTTCTGGGGATGGTCGAACAGATAGTTGTTACCTCTCTCGGTGGAGGTGTAGGGAGAGCCGTACTGCTCGGTCATGGTGATGAACCAGTTAGCCTCGGAGTCGTAGCCGAGAGGAATGCAATCGGGATCGATCTCAAGGATCTTCTGGCAGAGAGCCTCCATTTCCTTCCAGGTGGTAGGAACCTGCAGGTTGTGCTGCTCGAAGAAGGTCTTGTTGTAGTACAGAACCTCAGTGGACTTGGACATAGGCAGAGTGTACATGGTGCCTGCATTGTCAAATACTGCGCCCTCAGCATAGAAGCCGGGAACGAAGTCCTTGACCTGCTCCTCGGTCAGACCGAGAACGGTGGTGTTACCCAGAGCATCGGTGATCTCGATGGTGCTGTTGATGAAGCTGTTGAGCGGAACAACTGCCTTTGCAACGTTGTAGAGAGCTACGTGGTCGGGATAGCAGTAAGCGATGTTAGGCTGGTTGCCTGCGGTCAGCTCGGTCTTGATCTGGTCACGAACCTCGTCGTAACCGCCAACCTGAGCGTGCTCTACGTGGATGTTGGGGTACATTTCATTGAACTTTGCAATGTACTGATCCAGAACGCCCTGGTAGGTTGCATTCATGGTGTGGGAGAAGGTGATGGTGACTTCGCTGCCGTCATAAGCAATGACGTCATACTCCAGGGGCTTCTGCACGGGAGTGTTGGTCTCGCCGCCATTACCGGTCTCGCCCTCGGGCTGGGTGCCGGATTCTGCTTCGGTTTCGCTGGGACGCTCCGTGGGCTCGTGCTTGTCGCAGCTGACAAGTGCAAACATGCTAAAGCACAGAACCATCATCAGAGCAAACGCAAGAATTCTTTTCATGGTTTGTTTCCTTTCGTTTTTTGTGTATTATTTATTTTATTTATAGACTTTGATGTCAATAAATCTGAAAAAAGTATCTTATCCCTTGATACCGCTTCTGGAAACGCCCTTCATAATATACTTACGAAGGAAGATGAAGACTAAGAACAAAGGAATGGAGACTACGGTAACCGCAGCCATCTGTACGGGGATATCCGCTTCACCCGAGCCTGCATCCGTAAACGCGGAGCGCAAGCCGTTGGTGATCAGCCAGAAATCTCTGTGCGCAACGAGTCTGGGCCATACGTAGGAGTTCCAAGCACCCATCATTTTCAGAATGGTGATAGAGATCAGCGTAGGCAGAGACAGCGGAATCATGACCTTGCACAAATACTTGAAGTCACTTGTGCCGTCAACCTTTGCTGCCAGGTAAAGCTCGTTGGGAATCTGCATAAAGTTCTGCTTGAGCAGATAGATATAGAAAATACTGACAAGGAACGGGACGATCAGTACCGAATAACCTTCAAACCAGTGATCGTTGTTTACCCAATTGAATCTGTCTACCGTGATATAGTTGGTAATGGTAAACAGCTCACCGGGGATCATCATCGTGCCAAGCAGTGCAGCGAACAGTGCGTTCTTGCCCTTGAACTCAAGGCGTGCAAACGCGAACGCCGTGATAACCGTGATAACCAGAGACAGGATGGTGGATACGATACCGACGATAACGGTATTCTTGAACAGCTTGAGCAGCTCTGCCTTGGTAAATGCCTGCAGATAGTTGCTCCAGATGATCTCCTTGGGGAACAGCGTAGGCACGGACAGCTTATATTCTGCCAGCGACTTGAGCGAGGAAATGATCATCCAGTAGAACGGGAAGATGACAATGATCGCCATTACGATCAGGAAAGCGTACAGCGCGACCTGAGACAGAATGCTCAGAGCTCTCTGCTTTGCGGTCATCTGCTTCATGTCTCTTTCCTGCATGGTGGAAATGGTGCTTTCGGGTCTGTCTGCTACGGGAAGCTTAAGCAGCTCTGCAGCATACTCAATTCCCTCTTTCATGGTCTTGTTGATCAGCAGACGTGCAGCCAGGCAAAATGCCAGCGCAGTCAGCGTATACAGAGCAAGAGGCAGGATGGCACCGATCACGTCAGCCATAAACGCCTGGTCCGCTGCCTTCATGGCAAGCGTATTGTTGCGAATGCAGATCAGCGAAGCAAACAGGCTGACGCCGCTGACGCAACCCATTGCAATCTTGGCGATATACAGAAGCTGATCGTACTTCTCGTAAGGAGCAAGCTGCTCAGCATCATACATCTTCTTGCCCAGCAGTCTCTGTGCTGCCTCATATCTTGCATCAAACGAAGGCTCGCCGAACAGATGCTCGGGAGGATACACGAACGCAACGACGGCAGTGCCCAGACAAACCGCACAGAACAGATACACGGGCGCGATCAAAAGCCAGCTTGCCAGCGTGATCTTGCCTTGCGCCAAAGGCGCGGTATTGGTCATGGAAAGAATGCCTGCTACCAGAACGGCAACCAGAGCAAGTGCTGCCGTTACCAAAAACGCAATGGCAAGCACGCGGTGGAGGATGCGGATCTTTTCTTTTGTCATTTCTTTATCCTCCTTTGATTAGTAATGGGTCTTCTTTTTGCTGACCGCAAGGTTAACAAGGGTCACCGCGAAGATCAGTAAGAACAGCAAGAGTGCGGCTGCGGATGCAATACCCTCTGCGTTACCAAGGTTATCGTAAATATAACCTACCATGGTCTGCAGTACGGGCGTGCCCACCGATGCTCCGGGAGGCTGCATGCGTTCACCGAAGATACCGACGATGCTGGTGTATTCCTTAAATCCGCCGATAAAGCCGGTGACCACAACGTACGCGATCATGGGAGAAAGCAGCGGCACGGTAATACGGGTAAATACTCTCCACTTGGGAGTCGAGTCGATCTTGGCAGCATCGTAATACTGCTTGTTGACGCTCTGCAATCCGCCAAGCAGGATCAGGATCTTGAAGGGCAGCGCATTCCAAACGATATAAATGATCATAACTGCCATATTAGCCCAGTACGTAGAGCCCTGGTTGATCCAGTTGATGGGGTCCATACCCAACCAGCCGATTACGGTATTGATAATACCGACCGAGGTGCTGGCGGCAATGTCGGAGGTGTTGACACCGACGATGTTAAACATTGCTGCAAATACCATACCGATTGCGATCGAGTTGGTCACGTACGGCAAGAAGAAGATGGTTTGCAGCAGACGGCGGAAGGGCTTGATCGCGTTCAGACATACTGCAATCAGCAGTGCTAAGAAGGTGGAGAGCGGAACGGTCAGCACGCAAAGCAGCACCGTGTTCTGCATGATCAGCCAGAAGCCGTCGTAATTGATAACCGCCTTGAAGTTGGCAAGACCAAATTCATAATCATACTCTCCGCTGATGCTCTCCGAGATCTTATAGGTGGCATAACCGCCGAACTTGACCGGCTTCTCTGTTCTGTTTACAACCTCCACCTGGTTACCGTTTTCATCCCAAATGGTAACGACCTCTTCCACGATCTCAAACTCCACAGGCATATCCGGATCCCAACGGACCGTGAATGCCATGCGCAGGGTGTTAACGATCGGCCATGCGGTAAAGATCAGCAACAGAATGATCGCGGGAAGCAGGTAGAGCCAGGCTTTCCATTGATGTTTGCTATCTACCATGGTATCCTCCTTAGAAGCGGATTCTTTCCTCGGTCTCGGCGTCAAAGATAAACACCTTATGAGGCTTCAGAGAATATGCAATAGCAGGATTGGAAAGATCTACCTTATAATCGGAATTGATGATAGAGCGAACCAAGGGGTTAACGGAGGAAACGTGCTCACAAACCACGCTCATGTCTCTGCCCATCACCTCAACGTTCTTGAGATCGCAAACGAAGGGACCGTTCTCTTCGGGAACAAAGCCCTCGGGACGGATACCTACCAGAACCTCACGGTCTTCTACACCGGGAACGTCCAATACGGCGTTATCGCCCAGAATCAGCTTCTCACCCTCTACTCTTCCCTTGAATACGTTGATGGGAGGAGTGCCAAGGAACTTTGCAACGAACAGGTTTGCGGGATCGTCGTAAACCTCCTGCGGTGCACCGATCTGCTGTACTACGCCAAGCTTCATGACGACGATCATATCGGAAATGGACATAGCCTCTTCCTGGTCGTGCGTTACGAATACGGTGGTAATACCGGTCTCCTTCTGGATACGGCGGATCTCTTCTCTGGTCTGCAGACGCAGTCTTGCATCCAGGTTAGAAAGCGGCTCGTCCAAAAGCAGCACGCGGGGCACCTTAACAAGTGCTCTTGCGATCGCAACTCTCTGCTGCTGACCGCCCGACATTTCGCTGGGCTTACGGTCCATCAGATCCTCGATCTGCACCAGCTTTGCTGCCTCGTAAGCACGCTCCAGCATAGCTTCCTTGGTCATCTTGTCCTTGCCCTTGAGGTTCTGCAAGGGGAACATGATGTTCTGCTTGACCGTCATGTGGGGGTAAAGCGCGTAGTTCTGGAACACAAGTCCTACGCCGCGGTTTTCGGGAGAAAGCGTTGTTACATCCTCTTCACCAAAGAAAATCTGTCCGGACGAGGGCTTCTGCAAGCCGCTGATCATGTAAAGAGTGGTACTCTTTCCGCAACCGGAAGGACCCAGCAAGCCTACCAGCTTACCGTCGGGAATGGTAAAGGTAAAATCGTTGACCGCAATGACCTCACCGCCCGTCTTCTTGTTGCGACTGGGGAAGATTTTCGTTAGATTTCGTAATTCGACTTTCATGTCATCTAACCTCCATAAAATATATATACTTTTTTTAGTATCGACTTAATAGGGTGCATTTGCCACGTTTTCCTCGTGGATCTTCTTTTTGTACGCAAGCAGAGCCTGCTCACTCTCAAATACCATCTGCGTGGAAAGATCGACCACACAGGTGTCCGAAACCAGATCGTGCAAGGGGGATCTGGTGCGCGTTGCCAGTACGGCGATCACCTCAAGCAGCAGCAAGCCAAAGATCACAACAGGACCTACGATGCCAACCAAACCGAAGAACATCATGATCACCACAAACAAGGGCAGCACGGTCTCAATGGTATATTTGCCGAACAGCATGCGCACGAACAGCACAAAGGGCGTTGCTTTGACGGTATTTGTGCGGATAACGCCAATGGAGAACAGCTTTTTACCAAGCGTTTGTCCATTCTTAAAGATCATGGGAACGGCAAATTCCAGAACGGCGTACGCCACGAAGGTGCTGACCAGGCAAATCACCAAAGAATAATTCAGCAAAAGGAAGGTTGCCGTCTGCACGTCCGGATCCTTGCTCAACATCTCGTCTGCTTTATTGTATATCTCCTTTTGCTCCTCGGACATTTGTTCATATCCAAGCGAAAGATCCAGTTTACAGCTAATACCGTGCTCCTGCTCAAACGCAGCTTCGGCTGCAGCTATATGCTCGGCCTTCTTGGTTTGAATAATCTCAATGTGCGTATCGTAATGCATCAAGGTCGACATTAAGGCAGCAATGCCAACCACGACCATGATCATGATCACCAAATCAAAAAGAAACGCAGAAGCTCTTTTCCAAAAGCTTGCTTTTTGCAAATCGTATATCATATTGCGCTCCCTTCTTTTTTCGTGCGCCATGTATATGGCCACACATACCCATACTACTATATCATACCACATCTTGCGACAAAACACAACACTTTTTTGCAAATATTATTCTCCCAATTTTCACTTTCGGTGAAATTCACAAAACACCACGACACTCCGCGATATATTGTTTCAACATATATTCATATCATAAGAAAAAAGCACCTGCAGTTCCCAAATTTGGGGCTGCAGGTGCCTTGAAAACCGGATGACTCAGGCAAAATTTTCAATTATATCCAAAAGCTGTGCGGGCGTTTTTGCAACGATCTCGGCACCCATGCCGTACAACACCTCAGCAGGGCGATATCCCCAGCACACGTCGATGGCGTGTATGCCTGCGTTGAGCGCAGTTTTGACGTCCACGTCGCTGTCCCCGATATACGCACATTCGTGCGGCTCGGCTCCCATCATGCGCGCCAGCATAAGCGGCACGGCAGGGTCGGGCTTGGGTGCACGATCCGTGCGAAAGCCCTCGGCTGCGACAAACGTATCTGCAGGAAACAGCTGTGCGACCAATGCCTTGACAAACTCGTCCTGCTTGTTGGAATTGACCGCCAAGGGGTACTTCCCTTTCAGTTGCGCGATCAGCTCGCCAATGCCGTCGTAAGTCGTGTTTGTGTGCATGTACACCTCGGCATAATGACGGTTATACGCCGCATACAGCGCGTCAATGCGTGCGTCGTCCTCACGGTATTCCGCAGGCAGTGCATATTTGGCATAATCTCTTGCGCCCATGTTGATAAACTCATACACCTGCGCCTCGCCTATCTCGGGATACCCCAGCTCTGCAAGTGCCAAATTCATTCCCTCGGCAATGGCGGGCAGCGTGTGCGCCAGCGTACCGTCCAGGTCAAATATCAATGCTTTCAACATTCTGTCAGTCTCTCTTTCTCTTGATACACAGCGCAGCTGCGGGCAACATAATCAGCAAAGCAGCGTACGCGATCGACTTGCAGCTCTGTTTGGCTGCGGGCACGTCGGCTTCGGTCGATTCGAAAGTCGATTCTGCGGGTACGGTTTCGGCCGTAGTCGGTTCGTTCTCCGTCTCCAATCCCGCATTTTGTGAGGTACTGACGTAGCTGTACTTAAAACGCATACCGGGAGCAACGTCGCCCGAGGTATAAAAATCAAGGATGTCGCCGCTGAACGTGGTATATTCCCAAGTACCGTCCGCTCTCTGCGTGCCGGTATCAGCAGCGTCGTGCACGTGATCGGTCCATGCAAAGTTGACCGTAAAATCGTATCCCGCAAGTCCCAACATGCTCTTGGGGACTGCGACCTGCATATACTTACCGTCCACCGTGTAGGAAACCTTGCCGACAACCTCAGTCTCGTAACCGTTGCCCGTAAATCTTTCCAAAGTCGCTTCGGTCGCTGTGGGAGAGGTCTTGCCCAGCACGTAATCAAAGGTCTCCCAGCCCTGATTTTGCTGATCTGTATCCAGATACAGCACCATCCAGAGCGGATCGGTATAGGGCGTGATATCCTCTGCGCACTCGACAAAGAAATATACGTAGCCGTCGTCTCTTGCCACACGCGCGCCGACAATATCGTTTCTGCCCGAAAACTCTGTATAGTATTTCGAGCCATAGCCCCTTGCATCACGGTGTCCCGTGTTGCCTACGTAGGCTGCAAAGTAGGGTGCGACGTCACTCCACTGCTCCGCTCCCGCACCGATATCAATGGTCTTGGCTTGGCTGGGCGTGGGAATGGGTCTTGCGCCCCCGAAGCGTCTGGAGGCATTGACTAACTGATAATAGTAATGATCCTTCAGATCCCCGCGGCTGGGCTCAACGTCTCGGCTGTGCTCGTCGTCAAACTGGTCGGGAAAGCCGTTGGGCGTATTGCTCCAGTTCTCGTTTCTGCCCGCCGTCCATTCGTTCCAGCCCGTGATAAACAGCACCTTGGGGTCTTGCTCAATGGCATAGTCAAGCTGCTCTGCAAACTGATATCCCCACAGCTTGGCATCCGGCTCGGTGCGGTAGCCATCGGAGGTATAGGAGCGTCCCATTGCCTCGGGATGGTTCATGGCAACCATGCTGTCGGTCACGTAGGAGTGGTTGAGCGCAACGCCTGCGGTCATCTGCTCCCAATTCTGCTGCTTTTTATCCTTGGTTGAAGTATAGTAAGCTGCCTGCGGATAGGTGGAGAGCCAGCCCCACTGCAGCTTTTGCGTATCCTTCACCGTATATCCCGGCTGCCCTGCACGGAAGGTAAAGAAATTCTTGATCTCCACGTTCAGACCGGTCTTGGAGGAAAGATTGCTCGAATGTGCCATCAACATGGGCTTGCCGTCCAGATAATACCAAAGGCTGTGATATTTATCGGGGCGGTAGATATCCAGATACAAGGATTCCAGCTGCTCCAGCGAGCCCGCAGTCGGGCCAAACGGCAGCATAAAGGACACCTTGGGGGTGTTCATACCGTTCTGCTGCATCGCGGACCAGGTTTCGTACAGCGGCACGTAGCTGGATTTCCAGGTAAAGCTGCCGTTTGTGTTGTCGGTAAAGATGACGTCAACGCCTGCGTTGGTCAGCATTTCGGCGTGCTTGCGCAGCACCCATGCATCGTCGGTGCGGTAAAAGCCGAACAGCGGCTCGTTCCAGAAAAATGCCGTGCCCGAGGTGGGCCAACCCTTGTGATAGTAATCGTCGATCGCCTCGGGATGCTCGGTGGTAAAGGCGGTATTGTTAAAGGGCTCGTTAGCTGCAAGATCCACGTGCCACGTCCAGTAAAAGATCGCAAGCGTTTTGTCTTGCTTGAGATCTCCCACCTCGGCATTGGTCAAAGACACTCTGCCAAGCCCGTCGGTAAATACCCAGGTATCGGGCATGACCTCGTGCGTATAGATCAAGCTATCCTCGGGGAAAACGTACTCGTCGGGGGTATCGTGTCCCGTGTATGCCTGATCTTGCGAGGACGCCTGATAAAAGGGCGTTTCGGGCGTGACGGTAAAGGAAACGGTAATCTCCAGATCTCCCGTTTTTTCCGCGCCGTCCTGCATCACGTAGCCCTTGGAAATCTTTGCGGGATACACCCACGTACCAACAGAGCCTTCTACGTCCTTGATGCAGAACAGGTACTCGCCTGCGGGCTGCGCTTCAAAGGAAAGCGTATAGGTCTGACAGTCGCGCACGTTTTCAAATCGCGCTTGCGCGATCGGCTCGGCTGCCACAGTTTTGTCATACGTTTCGTTCCATGCGTAAAGCGCCAGCGTAGCATCCGAATCGGCGGTGCTCCAGGTCGGCAAACAGTAGGCAATCCCATTAAAGGACGCGCCAAGACTCAGATGCGCGCCGTACACCTCACCCGGATGCACCTGGTGTGCGGATTTCTGCCCGTCCAAAGAGGGGTCGTACCCCTTGATCTTGACGGGGGCATTGCTTACAATGGGGCTTTGCTCTGCCATAATGGGCAAAGCAGCGCACGCAAGCAACACGGTCATCAGTATAACGGCAATTGCTCTTTTCATAAAAAACCTCCCAAAATCACAAATTCGGTAAAGCATCGGATCGTTCTTCATAAGTTTTGCAAGATTTGATGGGCAGCTCGCAGATCACGGAAGTCACCGCGCCCTCCAGCTCTTGTAAGCTCTTGGATTGCTGCAGACGCCTGATATACTTCTTATCCTGCTCGAACGTACCGCTCATGAGCAGCCATATCTCCTTCATGCGCCCCGAGGTGGCGTAATCCCCCAGCACGACGCGATAGCGATCGGTCAGCTCGCGGTGATATTCCATCATCAAAGCGCGCGTGACAGCCTTGCCCGAAAGCAGCGCGGGACATGCCAAAAGTCCCCTGCCCAGCATGATCGCCTCTGTTTTCGGAAAACGCTCGGCAATATACGCAGCATCCGCTCGCGTGCTCACGTTTCCGTTGTAGCACAAGGGTATATCCGTGTTTTCGCAAACGTACCCGTAAGCGTCCAAATGCGGCACACCGCGGTACATTTCCTTGCCTGTTCTCGCATGCACGGTCAGCTCCTTGATCGGATATTTATTGTAGATATCCAAAATTGCGGGCAGTTCTTCCGTATCCTGATAGCCGATACGCGTTTTGATCGAGATATCAATGGGGCATGCGGCATAGATGCGGTCAAGAAACTGCTCCAGCATATCGGTCTCTGCCAGCAAGCCCGATCCCTTTTTCTTTGCCGTGACCGTACCCGAGGGGCAGCCCAAATTGAGGTTGACCTCGGTGTATCCGAGAGCTGCGATCTCCCCTGCCATCCACAGAAAATCGTCCGCGTTTTTGCACAGCAGCTGCGGCACGACGCAGGGCGGATTGTTTGCAGGATCAAGCTCGCGCACTTCGCGCGGCGTCAGCCTATGTACCTCGGTAGGAGAGAGAAAAGGCGTATAATAGCGGTCCACACCGCCAAAGATTTTATGATGTACCGTGCGGTACACGCAATCGGTCAGCCCCTCCATGGGGGCAAGATAATATTTCATAAGCAATCCTTTTTATCTTTGTTATTTTTATTGTAGCACACAGTACGCGATTTTGCAACAAAATCCTGCATTTTTATCGGGCATTTTGCCTTCAACCATAAACAATTTGTGAATTTACAAAAAAAGGCATTGCACTTTCGAGCCTTTTGTGATATATTATTAAAGTATCACCAATCCCCTTGCGCGCCAAGGGATGAAAGGAGCATATCATGGAGAACAATAACAGCACCCGCACCATCGTTCTGACCGCGATCATCAGTGCAGTTTCCGCTGCCGCTCTGACCGCAGGCATTATCTTTGCCGTACAGAACAGACACAAGATCAAGGCTGCCGCTATCCGCGTTAAGGATAAGAGCGTAGCCGTTGCCAACAACCTCAAGGCAAAGCTCAAGAGAAAGAAGAACGTGGACATCAGCCTGGACGAGACCTACGACATTCCCGAGGAGCTGAGCTTCGAGGAAAGCGATGCCGATCTCGAGATCCTGACCGCTGAGGACTAATGACAAATAAAAGCTGCCATCGATTGCGATGGCAGCTTTTATTTTATGATTTTCCTTTCCCAAACAGCCCCTGCACACTCTCCAATATCTTGAAACGTATGCGGTACTTGACGTGATCGGTCTCGGTGATCACGCGATACTGCTCCCCCGTCAAGCCCACCGAGATAAAGGCGTCCTCGTTGCTTTGCTCATCCTCGGCACTTGCGGCAGACAGGCAGAGCGGCGGAAACAGCACGCACCACCAGTTTTGCCCCTCCGCCTCGCCGATGCATACGCGCAAAGACACGTAGGTGCCGCTTGGGAAACAGCAATTTTCATAGCTGCGCGTGGGATACTCCTCCTTGCCGAGCAGTACGCTGACGGGATACTCGTATCCCTGCTCCTGCACCACCGCCTGCGCGGCTGCCGCAATCTCTTGGACATGCTCCTCTAAGATCTGCTCCGCCTGCTCCCTGCTCTCGCAGCCCTCAAGCAACGGTGCGGTGACGCGCAATACCTCGTCGCGCACCAAAAGCTTGAGGGATTGATCCTCATCCGTATCCGAGTTTGCCAGCACGTGCAACCGCACCACGCTCTCATAGATCTGTTGCTCACCGTGAATGGGTAATACGCTGAAAATCCCCAACAATAACAGTAAAATAATGCCGCCCGTAAGTATTCTTTGATACCTGCACATAAAAAATATCCTTCCCTTTGCTATAGTTTGTCTTGTATTGTGACAAGCCTATAGTTTCCCCGGGAAGGATATTTTATTCACACCGAAAACGATTTTTATTGCTCTTCGTTCTCTTCCAGCACCTCGTCGTGGAACTCGATGTTCTCCAGGATCTTGGCAATGCGTGCGCCGTGCTCGACCGATGCGTCCTCGATAAAGGTCAGCTCGGGCGTCATTCGCAGATTGAGCGTCTTTGCCAGCTGCGTGCGCATATAGCCGCTTGCCTGGCGCAGCCCCTTTGCCACGTCCTTTTTATTGCCCGAAAGGCAGGAATAATATACCTTTGCGTACTTGAGATCGGGTGTCGTGTCCACCGCGGTAACGCTGATAAACGCATCGCTGACGCGAGGATCCTTCACGCCGCGCAAAATGACCATCAGCTCCTTTTGCATCTCATCGTTGATTCTGCCTCTTCTGTAATTCGCCATAATATCTCCTTATATTCACGTGCTTACGTTGATTTCATGGTATTGTAACACAAAATCGATCGCTTGTCAATGCTTTTTTTATTCTACCCCAATGCAGAATGCAAGCGCAGGCAGGTTGTTGCCGCCTCGCAGATCGGCATACTCAACAGATGCACGAATGGCATACGCATACGACACCACGCTTGCGTCCGCGCCCTCGGGCACGTCCACGGTGATGCAGCCGCGCGTTTCGATAACAGCGCGTGCGGGCACGTCCGCGCCCTTGGGACCAACGCTGAAACCCTTGACCTCTTGACCGATGCTGTCACGCGGTGACTGCCCAAGCACGCAAAGTCCGTCGCCGATATCGGTAAAGCAGACCGTGATCTGCTTCCCATCCGCCGATTTCTGTGCCGTGGTGGGCTTGGGCGCGCGCGCCTCGTACTCACTGCCGATGCGGTATTCGCGTGCCAAAGCTAACTTTGCAAGGCGCATGGCAAGCTCGTATTTGCGGGGGGAATGCGCAAAATCGGGATGGTCGTCGGGTGCACCGAGATCCATTGCGGGGGTCAGCGTGCAGTTAGGGATGGTAGCAAGTGCATCAAGCTGCTTGACGCGCACGGTATCAAGTGCCGGGAAGTAGGTAGCACACTCACCGCGATAATCGGAAAGCTGCACGTTATAGAACGGGAACTCCTGCCCAAAGCGTGCTCTCTCGTCCGCAACCAGCGCGGCAAGCTCCTTATCATACAAGGGGGCGCGATCCGGGAAGCAGCCCTCGCTCTCCCCTTGGAAAAAGATCTGTCCCTTGAACTGCAGAGGCACGAAGGGATGAATGAGCGAGTTGTAAAATCCGCCAAGAGGTACTGCCACCGTGGTGGTATAACCAAGCTCTGCCGCCAGCTGTGCAGGCATCAGCTCACGGATGCAAGCACCGCCCGCAGCCATCATGATAAGACCCACGGGAGCGTCGATATAGCGCAGCAGCTCCTTGCCGAAGAACCAGCCGATCGCGGAAAACTCGTATGCCGCCTGCTCCAAGGGCAGCTTCCAGCACCAATCGGGATTGATGACGTCGGGCTGAGGCGCACCGCACTGCTCCTGATGCTCAAAAGCATACTGACGTGTCTGTGCAAACAGACGCAGCGGCTCGTCCTTATCGTACCATTGCTCGGGTGCCCAATCAAGGCAGGAGGACAGATTATGCTCTGCATTGGACTGACCGCCGATCAGCCACACGTCGCCCACCAGCACGTCCTCGAGCACGGCACTGTGTCCGCGATCGTCGTAAATACTCATGAGCTTGCCCTCCCATACCGCACTGTGCGGTACAAAGGTCAGCGTCCATTTATTTTGCTCGGTTACGGTGGCGTTTACGCGCTCACCCATAAATTCACCGGTAATTACAGAGCCCGGCGTATCCGAAAAGCCCCAGATGCGAATGGGACGCTCGCGCTGCAGCACCATATGTGAGCCGAACACGCCCGACACCTTAAATGCAGGGCAAGTCCAGTTTGAAGCCATTGCCGCAAGCTCCTTTTGTTCTTGTCCGGGTAAAGCCATTTTGTTTTCCATAAAAGTCCTCAATTCTCTGCTGCTTGTTGATAGCAGGCGTAAATTTCACTTGCAAGCGCAGCCATTGCCTGCGCGTCTGCTTTTTCCACTTGTCTGTCATAGGTCACAAGACCGTTGGTCTCGTCCTCCACGTCCGAGATCTGCGTCAGCATGGCGGCGCAAAGACCGCTCTTTTTGATAGCGGGCAGGATCTGCTCGCGGTAGAGTGCCTCGGTCGCCTTCTGCCATGCGGCGGGATCGGGATAGGTGCTGTAGCCGTAATTGTTGTCGGGATTGAAGATGTGCCCTTCCACGCGGCAGGCGTAGCCGCCAAACTCGGAAAGCACCACGGGACGGTCTCCCCACGGCTTGATGTTAATCTTTTTGAAATAAATATGCTCGCTTTGCACGTCGCTCTTGCTCTCCCAGAACCAGCCCGAGGTGGTGTCCCAGATGCGCGTGGGGTCAAGTGCCTTGAGCACGACGTAAGTTCCATCCGCTTCAAACTGTCCCCATCCCTCGTTGAAAATGGTGTAATAGCACACGCTGGGGTGGTTATGAAGCAGCCGCACTGTGTTTGCGCTCTCTGTAAAGAAGGCTTTCTTGCGGCGCTTGGTCGCCTTATGGGTAATGCCGCGCTTAAAGCCGATCGTAGGCAGCGCGGTGTCCACAAGAAAGCTGTAATCGCCGCTGTTGACCATGTCCTGAAATACGACCATGCCGAGCTTGTCGCACAGATAATAGAAAATCTGCGGCTCGATCTTGATATGCTTGCGCAGCATGTTAAAGCCCATTTTCTTGGCGGTCAGAATGTCATTTTCATAGCCCTTTGGGCTGCCCGGCAGGTAGATACCGTCCGGGAAATACCCTTGGTCGAGCAGTCCGTGGAAGAAATACGGCTTGCCGTTCAAGTATATGCGCGGTGTTTCGCCTACTTTGGCGACTTCCACCGTGCGCAGCGCGAAATAGGACTTGACCGTGTCTTGTCCCGAGGCCAAGGTAAACTCGTACAAATACGGGTTTTCGGGCGTCCACAGCATTGCGGTCTTGGGCGTGTAGGTGTAGGATTTGCCCGTAAAGGTCACGGTATCCGCACCGTCGGGCGTTTGTACGGTCATGGTATAGTCGCCCGTGCCGCCCATGATATCGATTTTCACAGAATCAAGCGTGGGCGTCAAACGGATATTTTCGATATACGCATCGGGCACCTGCTCCAGCCATACGGGCTGCCAGATGCCGCTGATGGGCGTGTACCACATACCGCCGCGATCCACTCTCTGCTTGCCCCAGCCAAAACTATGATCAAGCGTGTCGGACACTTGCACGGCAATGCTGTTTTTTCCGTTTTTGACGAACGCAGTGATATCCACGTCAAAAGGCAGATATCCGCCCTCATGACAGCTTATCTCTTCACCGTTCACAATCACGGTGCAAATCTGATCCACCGCTCCAAAGTGCAAAAGCACGCGCTCACTCTCTTGCTTTTCCAGCTCAAACGTGCGCTCGTACAGCCATTCCTCGCCCTTGCCCAGCGCGCGTTCGATGCACGAAAGTCTGCTCTCGGGCGGGAACGGTACACGGATCTTTCCGACAGGCTCTATTCCCTTTTTTGAGATCACCGAAAGCTCCCATTCACCGCAAAGGCTCTGCCAGCTCTCACGGCGCATCGAGGGGCGAGGATATTCCCTCTCCCACGCGCCCTCGTCGTCCTCAAAGGGAGTGTGCAGCTCTTGCAGATTGGGGCTTTTTTTGTCCTTGATCAGCAAAATCGCCACCAGCACGATCACGGCGACCACCAATGCTGCCAAGAATATATTTGCAGACGGCACAAAGGATTCCGTACCGTCCGAGTTGACGATCTTTTCGGCGTTTGCCAGCACCAGCTCACCGATCCAAGGACCGATGACGCCCGGCAGCAGCACCTGCGCAAAGATGCGCACGCCTTGGAGTCTGCCCGCCTTGCCTGCGGGGGTCAGATCACGGATCTTTGCCCCAAACACCGCCGCTCCGCAAAGGTAGCCGCACATCATGAGTAGCGAGCCGACAAAAACAAGCAGCTTGGTGCGGAACACAAACAGCATGACAAATCCCGCGCACAGCCAAAGCATGGCAAGAATGCCCGTGAGCTTAAAGCCTTTTTTATCGTATACCCTGCCCCACAGCGCGGTGGCAACCGACGCAAGAATGATGGCAGGTGCCATGACCAGCACGTAATCCGCCATGCCCAGCGAGATCTCATAATAGATAATGAGATACGGCATAAAGATCTGAATGGCGATATTGAACAGCACGAATACCGCCAGATACACGTATAGCTTTGTGTGCTGCCCTACGGTTGACGGGCGGAAGCCGTAAAACACGGTGGAAAAATAGCCGTCGGACGAGGGCTTGATATCGGGGTCGCGGATCAGGAAAAATCCCAGCACGCCCACCGCCAGCACCACGCCGCCGATGATGCAGAACATGATGGTCCAATATTTGGGCATATCCTGCGTGATGTGCGCGGGCATGAGCATCATACCGCCAAACACGAACAGAATGGCGATCAGAGGCATCATGGCGTTGAGTCCCTCGGCAGCACCGCGGTTTTTCTCGGTCGTGCTATCGGTCAGCCACGCGTTAAACGCCGCGTCGTTTGCCGTCGAGCCGAAAAAGGTCATGATGCAATCCAGCGCGACCGTCAGCGAAACGCCTACGGCTGCGGCAGACACGGTCATGGGCACGATCGCGCTGATCACGTCTATACGCACAGCGGCAAAGCACAAAATTGAAACGCCCCAGATCACGTAGCCGCCTGCGATGAACAAGCGGCGCTTGCCGATCTTATCCGACAATGCCCCCATAAACACCGTGGTCAGCGTTGCCGCTATTGCCGACGCACTCACCATCAGACGAATATCGCCCGGAGAAGCGGCAAACATTTTATAGATAAATACGTTGAGGTACATATTCTCTACCACCCATGCGATCTGCCCCAGCAGACCGAACAGCACAAGTGCGAGATAGAATTTCCCCTTATTTTTTTGATTCATAGTCAAGCTCCTTACGCGGAAATGGGGTGACGGATGCCCGTCACCCCGATATTTTTATCTGCCTACGGCATTGAGGATCGATACAACGACCAAAACGCCCGTTGCGCTTGTGGCAAGCAGCAGAATGCCTTGTACTGCAACCACAGCGGCAGAAATCAATCCGATCCATACAGGTTTCATAATGTCATCCTTTCTTATTCGCAGATCGCCTCAAGCAGCTTCATACGCGCTGCGTCAAGGTTTTCCGCATCGTCGGTAAAGTCTTCAAACGTGCGCGCCACCGAAAGGCTGATCGCCATGGCAGCCGCAGCGTCCTTTTGTGCAAGCATATGCAAGAGCTCCCAATCATAAATTCCTTCGCGCGTTGCTATGCCGCGATTGGAGTGCAGCACGTCAAAGTGCTCCACGTCGGGATATACGATATAGCCGTCGCCCTTATATCTTGCCGCGGGCTGAATACCGTAAATGGTCTTGTCGCCCCAGTAGTTAAAGCCCCAATGCAAAAATCCCGTAATGCCCTGCGAATAGCAAGCCCACTTGATCATTCTGCTATAGGAATGCGGCAGGTCGATAAACTTGTTGAGCCACCAGTTCTCCTCGGGGAAGCAGCAGCTGTAGCACCACACCGTATCCCCTGCCTTCTGTCTTTCACGGTAGAAGAACGGGTCGGACGCGTATACCTCAAGTCTTGGCACGTACTGGTTGCACTCCCCTGCCAGCTGCACCGCGATCGCATGCGTATCCAGCGGCTCACCGCAAGGCACACCGGGACAAACCTCCGAAGCAATCTTTCTTGCCCATTTCCAATGGTCGGGCAGGTGCGGCTCATCCTGCAGGCGCAACACCAGCATGGAAAGCCACCCCTTCTCGCTAAAGTGCTTGTAAATACCGCCCCAGAAATTTCTTGCCCATTGCTCTGCATCCGGCGTACCGATCTCATATCGTACAAGCTTTCCCTGCTCGTCAAAGCAAAGCACGGTGTTGCCGAACACGGGCGCAATCTGCGCACACATGGTCAGATAGCGGAAGCTGCCCTCTTTCAAAAACAGCTCGATAAAGCGATCCAGCAGCGTATAGTCGAAGTGCCATTCGGTCTCGGAGATACGCTTTGATCCGGCATCGATGAGAAAATCAATGGGAGTCAGGTTGAGGCTGTTGACGCGCAGCACCTTCATGGCGCGCGCGTAATTCGCCATCAGCTCCCACCACTTATCCGAATAGCGGTAGGTATCGTAAAACGGTGTCACGGGAGGCGTCCACGCTCTGCCCTCGGGCGGGAAATAGCCCGTATCACAGAAGAAATACTCATGTCCGAACGCGGAATCCGCAGGCTCGGGAATGGTAACGGGATAGACGCGCAGCATCACGCTGGCTTCAAAATCGCCTCTGGTGGTCTTGACCGTACAAACGATGTTGCTTTTCCCCTCGGCAGCAGCCTCGGACACCCACAAATGCAGCCAGATACCTTGCGTAGTATTGGCAGGCACTTGTACGCTCCTGCCCGGTTTTTGAATATCGGGATACGGCAGCCCGTCGTTGAATACGGCATACTCCTGCACGCAGATCTCGGCAGTCACGCCTTCGGGCACGCCGCAGACGGTCACGTCGGTCACGTCAAACGCAACCTCGACATCGCGCAAAAGCATCTGTCCGCTGACGTACATATTCTTGCCGGTGTGCAAATACAATCTTGCACAGTCCTTTTTTTGCTTGCGGGTGTGCTTAAACACACGTTCCGAAGAGGGTTTACACCAAAAATCCATATGAATCTCCACGTCGCCAAAGGCGGCTCAAATAGTGATGGAAACTTCGCCTTGGAGCTTGGCTCCAAGGTGAAGTTTAGGCGTGAAGGGTTACGCATAAAAGCATATGTCGTGATCCTTCACGCCATCTCTCCTTATTCATTGTCGGTTGGGGTCAATCTGTATTTTCCAGTTTTCCTACGATCTTTCTGAGTTCTCTTTCTGCCTTGGACGCAGCCTTGGTATAGTTGGAGGCGAAGGATGCCTTCTTACTGTCAACTGCATTCTGGAACACGTGCATCAGACCAAGCTTATCATAGTAGCTTGCAAGGTCATACGTGCGGTTGGAGAAGATGATATCCAGCATACCAGCGGAGTCCTCGTCGCGCACGGTCTTTCTCTTGAGCACCAGATCATAGTAAGTGGGCTCGACCAGCTTGCCCGACAGAATTGCCATGGTTTCAATGACCTTGCTCATTTCTTCAAAGTTTTTGTTGCCCTGCGGGATAACCATGGTGGAAGAAATGCCGTGTACGTAGGTGGAATAGTTCTCCTGCGCCTCGTTATACTTGGGCAGAGGCAGCACACCGAAATCATCCGACATATTACGCAGATTGACGATATAGCTTGCACACTCAATGTAGAAAAGTCCCTGATTGTTGGAGAACATGTTCATTGCATTCATTTCCTTGCCTGCAGCCACGATATAGGTGCTGTTACCCGTGTACAGCATATCCAGCAGCTTTTCAAGCAGCTCGGTTGCCTTGAGCAGGTCGGAATCGGTCATAGCCAGATAAGGCTCACCCTCTGCATCACAGCCCACAAACTTGAGATTGGAGGCGTAGAACATATTGTAACCCATCGTGCTCGTACCGATCAAGCCGTAAGCGTCAGCCTCATCGTACTTACCGTTACCGTCCAGGTCAGCGGATACCTTCTTGATGTAAGCCGAGAACACGTCAAGCGTCCATTCGTGGTTTTCAACCGTCTCATACAGGCTTTCAATACCCTGCTTTTCAGCCATGACCTTGGAGAAAAGCGTCAGGAAGGTCACGTCGTGCGCCAAAAAGTTGATATCACTGTTCATCCAGAAGTTCTTGCCCGCAACGTTCATGGCGGCAGTTCCCTGATCCCACCATTCCGCATCAAGATCGATATACGTCATATCCTTGAAATCCATGAGCATGTTTTGCGTTGCCATATTGCCTGCGTGCTGCATATTGGGCATTGCAATCGCGTATTCGCCCGAGCCGGATCTGATATCGTTGGTGATCTTGGTGGACACCTCTTCCGTTCCCACAAGGGAGGTCAGATAGTTGAGTTTGCACATCTCGGAAAGTGTCATGTTACGGCGATATACCGCATCTTCAAGCGGGTCTGTGCTGGTTTCCTCGCGGTGTATCTCGGTCACGGAATTGGCAGCGTCATTTCTGCCAAGCACGCAAAAATCCTCGTCGCCAAAGTCAGCAGAAATCTGCGCCAGAGCCTGATCGTATACGTCGCCCTCTTCGTTCTCAGAAGAGGTGATGCCTTGGTCTTCGTTACCCTTGTCCGCACAAGCAGCAAAAACGCTGATCAGCATGAATGCCGCAAGCAGGATACAAAATAATTTACGTTTCACTGTAAAATCCTCCCGATTTACTTGTTTTTTATTTTTTTATTTAAATTTTTAAATTTAGCAACTCAGAGATTACTCGATGTCCTCGATTCTGTTGACGATTCTGATCAGTTCCTTTTCCGCCTTTTTGGCAGCCGTGCTGTATTTGGAGGAGAAGGAAGTATTCTTTTGGTCGACAGCACTCTGGAAGAGATACATCAATCCCAGCTTTTCGTAATAGTTGGCAAGGTCGTAGATACGGTTGGAGAAAATAATATCCAGCATACCCGCAGACTCCTCGTCACGTACGGTCTTTCTCTTGAGCACCAGGTCGTAATACGTGGGAATAACCGACTTGCCCGAAAGAATCGCCATGGTCTCGATCACCTTACTCATATCCTCAAAATTCTTAGCCCCCTGAGGCACGACCATGGTAGAGCCCACGACGCTGGTAAAGGTGGAATAATTCTTTTGTGCCTTATCGTATTTGGGCATGGGAAGCACACCGAAATCGTCCGACATATCTCTAAGCCCCACAATGTAGCCCGCACATTCCACGTAGAAAAGTCCCTGATTTCTGCTGAACATTTCCTTTGCCAGCTGCTCCTTACCGAGGGCTACGATATAGGTGCTGTGCCCCGTATAAAGCAGATCAAGCACCTTATCCAAGAGGTCACTTGCCTTGAGCAGATCCGAGTCCGTCATGGCAAGGTAAGGATCGCCTTCCGCATCACACGCCGCAAAGCGAAGCTCGCTGGCATAGAAGGTTGCAAAGCCAAGGCTGCCTGTGCCGATCAGTCCGTAGTTATCGTTCTCATCGTACTTACCGTTGCCGTCCACATCCGAGGATACCTTCTTGGCGTAGGAGGAAAACACGTCCATCGTCCATTCCTGATTTTCCACGATCTCATAGAGATTCTCCAGATTCTGCTGCTCTGCCATGACCTTGGAGAACATGGTCAAAAAGGTCACGTCATGCGCCAGGAAGTTGATATCGCTGTTCATCCAAAGCGTCTTGTCCGCTATGCTCATGGCAAGCGTGCCCTGATCCCACCAATCTGCATCCAGATCCACGTACGTCAGCGAATGAAAATCGGACAGCATGTTCTGCGTTGCCATAGCACCCGCCTGACGCATCTCGGGAAAAGCAATATCGTATTCACCGGAACCGGACTTGAGGTCGTTACTGATCGTATTGACGATCACATCCGAACCCACGATCTTGGCAATATAATTGACCTTGCAGATCTCGGAAAGGCTGAGATTACGGTGATATACCGCATCCTCCAGAGGATCGGAGCTGGTTTCCTCGCGCAAGATCTCCGTAACCGAGCTGCCCGCGTCGTTTCTGCCAAGCACCACAAAATCGTCACCCTTCATATCCACAGTCAACTTTGCCAATGCCTGCTCGTACTCATCTCCGGTCACTTCTTCCTGACTGATTTCCGAGCTCTGCTCGCCCTGGTCGGGAGAAGCACACGCAGCAAGCATGCCCAGCACTGTGATCAGTGCTATCACAAATGCCAATACTCTGTGTTTCATGGTTCACTTCCTTTCAGTAACTGAAATTTCGTCTATCCCCGGAAGTCTTTGTTTCATTATATCATATTCCATTTGATTTTGCGAGAGGGTACGCCCATTTTCCCTTGTCGCAGCAATATTTCTGCGTTTTGCACAAGACCCCTTTTACGTTATAAGTCAGTTTGACGAAAAAAAGCACCCGTTTTGCCCAAAAGTGTGATGTTCTTAGCGGAGAAATCGTCATAACAAAAAGTTCCCACAGACCAAAACTTACGGTTTGTGGGAATTTCATTTATATATATACAGAAGGAACGGCTATGAAAAAGCTCGTCAGATTGTCAAGCCAAGTGCAATACTTTTTTCAAAAAATCATTCGCTTTTCTTAGCATTTGTTTTGTATTTTCAAAAGTTAATTCTTGAAGAGCGAGGTCAAAAGGAAACAGCAAGTATTCAAAATCCTCAAAGTCATTATTCCGTTTCGGCGTTTGATTTTTAAAATTCGCCAAGAAATATATGACCGTTTTTGTATTGCCATTATCCATTTGATAGGATATTTCATAACGAAAGTTTCTGTTGATCTGTACGTTAACGGAAGTTTCTTCCAATGTTTCCCGAAGTGCGGTTTCTTCCTCACTCTCATTTGCTTCAACATGACCTTTGGGGAAACCACAATACCCATCATCTTTTGCTTTTACAAGCAAGTAATGAATCGTTCCGTTATTGATCATGTACGGTATTGTTCCACAAGATTTTTCAAGCATTGGTGTTCTCCTTTTATCGCCAGTTTCGCCTTTGTATTACAAAGGCATAGGGCAAAGCCCATACCCCTATATTATATCACAAATCAGCAGAGAAAGCAAGAGTTATATTCCGACTTCGTCGGAGTGATATTATTGCTGCCGCAACAGTGATATTGAAGCCTTGCGGCTTCAGTGATATTCTATTCGCTTCCAAAACTCGCGTAGCGAATACCACTCGGCGTAGTCCGAATACCACTGCGAAGCAATATCACTCGCCGTAGGCGAATAGAACTGGGGTGATACTCTACTAAGAGTATCACGCCAAAACAAGTGCTTTATTCTTATTTGAGTGCCAGCAAAGTCAGCTTTTCGCAAAGCGAATCATAGTCAATACCCACGGCGGCTGCCATTTGCGGCAACAAACTTGTGGGAGTCATGCCGGGCAGCGTGTTCGCCTCCAGGCACCAAAGTCCCCCCGCCTCGTCCAGCATCCAGTCAAAGCGCGAGTAACCTCCAAGGCGCAATGCATCAAACGCACGGTGCGTCAGCTCCGCTGCGGTATCGCGGATGGCATCGTCGATCGGTGCGGGACAGATCTCAATCGTTTTGCCGCCCTGGTATTTATTTGCATAATCGTAAAAGCCTTCCTTGGGAATGATCTCGATGGCAGGCAGCACCTCTCCGTCCACAATGCCCACAGTCAGCTCTCTGCCCATAATTCTCTTCTCGACCAGCACGTATCTCTCATACTTTGCAGCCGCCTGCAAAGCGTCCGCCAGCTGTGCTGCGTTGTCCACCATGGAAACGCCCACGCTCGAGCCGCCCGAGCAAGGCTTTACTACGCAAGGATAACCAACCTCTGCAGGAACGTCTGCGGGCAGCTCGTGCGCAAGATCCACCAATGTCCACGCAGGAGTAGGCACGCCTGCACCGACCAGCATTTTTTTGGCAAGGTCCTTATCCATAGCCAAAAGGCTGCCCACGTAACCGGAACCCGTATAGCGGATGCCGAATGCGTCCAATGTCGCCTGCAGCTGACCGTTCTCGCCCATGTCGCCGTGCAGTGCCAAAAATACGACGTCGGCACACTTGCAAATCGGAATGACGAACGGGCCAATTTTTGCCTCACCGTTTCCGCTCTGTGCCTTGATGGCTTCCAGGTCGGGCATCTGCTCCGACACGCTGTAAATGGGGTATTCGGTTGTCACAAAGCACTCGTCCATGCCCTTTTCGGACAGATTGGTGCCAAGATATACATCAAGCAAGCAAACTCTATGTCCCTTTCTGATCAACGCGTTGGCGATCAGCGAGCCCGAGGTCAGCGAAACGTCTCTTTCGGGCGAAAGTCCGCCCATCAAAACTACGATATTCAATGTATGTTTCTCCTTTTTTGGGGTAATCATCTGTATATGTAAGCAACGCGAGGATTGCCGCCAAGGTCACGCTCGACCTCGCAGGCATAGCCCCAGCGCTTGGCAAGCGACTTGATCGCCTGCTCCTGATCATAACCGATCTCAAACAGCCAAAATCCGCCGTCCTTCAATACGTGCACGGACTCTGCAAGAAAATGCTCGTAAAACACCATGCCGTCCTCTCCGCCGTCAAGCGCAGTCAGCGGCTCGTGCGCAAGCTCGGGAGCAAGCCCCTTGACTACCTCGGTGGGTATATAGGGGGGATTTGACAAAATACAGTCGAATTTCTGCGTAAAAACGCCCTCGAGCGGCTGCAAAAGATCGCATAAAAGCAATTCCGCACGCGCATTGACACCGTTTTTGGCACAGTTTTTACGTGCCATGTCCAACGTGGGCAAAAAGGCGTCCACCAAGGTCGCGTGCGCATCGGGTCTGTTTGCAAGCACGGCGCAGGCAATGCAGCCGCTACCCGTGCAGAAGTCCGCAAAGTGCGCACCCTTCGGCAGCTTTTCAATTGCATGCTCCACCAGAAGCTCCGTGTCGGGTCGCGGGATCAGACAATCGGGGCTGACCGCAAAAGGCAGACCGAAGAATTCCCATTCGCCCAGCAGATACTGCAAGGGCTCGTGCTTCTGTCTGCGCAAAACCGCGTCAGCAAGCTCGCGGCTCTCGAAATCCTCGTTCATGCGAAAAGGCAGCTGTGCAGGCGTCACACCGCAAAAATGCGCAAGCAGTAATCTTGCTTCGTCGCGGGCGTTTTCAATTCCCGCTTGCTGCAATACCGCGCATATCTGTCTGTACGTCACGCGCACACCCCCTTTCATTTTCACCGATAATCATTATAGCACAAATCTTGGATTCTGTCACACTTTTTTTGCGAGATTTTCTAATTTTTTTCCTGCTTGATTTTTATACGTAAAAAAATGTGAATTGTTTGAAAATTTTGTGTCATTTTTGATCAATTCCGATAAATTCATATAGAAAATTGTCGAAAAGCACTTGATTTTCAGCGCGTTTTCCTGTATACTGTAGTCAGAGAAATTATTTACGGAGGTAACATATATGGAACAGAACAATAAAACCAACGTTTGGAAGATCATATTGATCTCTCTTGCAATCGCCGCTGTCGTGGCTGTCGGCGTTTTTTTCCTGATCAAATTCCTCAAGAAGAGAAAAGCGCTCAAGGAAATGGTCATCGAGTGGGATGATGAGGAAGCATTTGAAAAGTGCATGAACGGACACGGCGATTGTGATATCGTTGTGATCTCGGACGCTGAATAATCCAACCAATCATTTTTGAGCACTGCCCGACGGGCAGTGCTCTTTTTTTTGAAAATTTTCATAAAAGCCATTGACAGCGTAACATTGTTATGCTATACTGTTAGCGTAACATTGTTACTCTGTTTGAGAAGGAGGACCTATGGAGCAGGAATTATTATCAAAAAAGGAGCTGCTTGAGCGATACGGCATTTCGTACGGCGCACTGTACCGATGGAAGCGCAAGGGGCTGATCCCCGAGGATTGGTTTATCAAAAAGGCGACCGTGACGGGGCAAGAGACCTTTTTTCCCAAGGCTCTGATCTGCGAACGCGTAGAAATGATTTTGGGGCAAAAGGAAGAGATCTCGCTGGACGATCTTGCAGGACAACTCAACAATCAAGCAAAAAACAAGGCGATGCTGACTATCAAGACCGCCTACGGCGACCGCACCTTTCCTCTTTCGGACGTGCAAAGTATTACGCTAGACAAGGGCAACGGCGAGCAGGTCGATCTGACAAATCTGATCAAATAACGTAGAAACACGAAGGAGAAACACTATGGATATGAAAATTTCGGGCAGCGGAAGCATTCCCGCAGGCGAATATGACGCTATCAAAATCAGCGGAAGCGGCACGATTCAGGGCAATATCAAATGCTCCGAGATGCACGTTTCCGGCTCTGCAAACGCCGGCGGCACGGTGGAATGTACCGGAGAGATCCACGTTTCGGGCGCATGCGATTTTGACAAGGATATTATCGCCAAATCCCTGCACGTTTCGGGTGCGATCAATTGTGACGGAAGCCTTACGGCAACCGATCTGGTGCACCTTTCAGGCGGAATAAATATTGACGGAAGCCTGAAGTGCGGCACGCTTGAAGTGCACGGAGGACTCAACGTGGACGGGGATATTGAAGCTGAAACTGCATCGGTGCACGGCAACCTGGCTTGCGGAGGCCTTCTCAACGCAGAGAGCATTGAAATAGATACCAGAGACGGCTGCTTGATCGGCAGTATCGGAGGCAGCAAAATCGTGATCAGGCACAAAAAGCGCAAATTTTTCAAAAACCTGATTACAATCACTTTCAACGATAAGCAGGTGCGCGGCATTGAAGTACAGCAATCTATTGAGGGCGACGAGATCGACATCGAAAGCGTCACCTGCCCCCGCGTTTCAGGGCGCACTGTCAAAATTGGCGAGGGCTGCAAGATTGAGCTGCTGCAATACAGCGAGCACTACGAGGTCCACGAAAAAGCCCAAGTTGGCAAAATTGAGAAGATCTGAAGCACAATAGAAACATAGCGCAATCAGGAGGAGCAAGTCCCTCCCCTACCGCACGATGCAATGCACGTCCTGAAAAATTCGGGAGCGAATACATCACATGGTCGTAGGGGAGGGGCTTGCTCCTCCTCTCTTTTTTGCGCTTTTTGGCTATATTTTGTAATTTTTTGTTGCTTTTTCAATCATTATTTTACTTTTGTCGTACATTTTACGCACCGCCGAGCAATTCGCGCAGGCGTTCCATGATCTTTTTCTCCTCGCGCGACACCTTGACCTGCGAAAGTCCGAGAGCCGTGGCAACCTGCTGTTGGGTCATATTGCGCCAGTATCGCAGCAGTACGATCTTGCGCCAAAGCGGATCAAGCTGCCCGATGGCTTGCGAAAGTGCAAGCCTGTCCAGCATGCGCTCGGTTTCATCTGCGCTGTCCTGATCGGGCAGCGTTCCCTCCAGCGTCAAGCCACCGTCATCGTACACTGTCTCGGAAAGTGACGACACGGGCGCAACGGCATCCAGCGCAACCGCGGCGTCCTCGACCGACACGCCGCAGCGTGCCGCAAGCTCACCGATCGAAGGATCCTTCCCCGTGCTCGCCATGATCCTGTTGCGCTCACCAAGCAGCGCAGCCCCCATGCGCTTGTATTCCCTGCCCACCTTGATGGGTCCGTCATCGCGCAAATGCTTGCGGATCTCCCCCACGATCAAGGGCACGGCATAGGTGGAAAACGCCGTGCCTCGCTCAACGTCAAAGGATCTGATGGCTTTGAGCATGCCGATGGTACCGATCTGCACAAGATCCTCATATTCGGTGCCTCTGTCCTTGAATTTGAGCGCTACGCTGCGCACCAGCGGCATATTATCCACAACAAGCCGCTCGGTCGCGCCTTCGTCCCCTCGCGCGGCAAGCATCAAAAGTTCCCTGTTTTTCTCCATGCGCTCCTGCGCAACAGTATTTTCGATCATTATCACCCCGATCAAGCGTTATGTAATATCGAGTTCACCAAGCACCTTGACCATAGTGACGGTCGTTCCCTTACCGAGCTTAGACGACACGCGCACACCGTCGGTAAAGCTTTCCATGACCGTAAAGCCCATGCCGCTGCGCTCCCCCGCCGCATCCGTGGTGAAAAGCGGCTGCCGCGCCTTTTTGACGTCGGCAATGCCGCAGCCCTTATCCGAGATCTCAATGCGCACGATGCGGTTCTGACAGAGCTTGACCGTCATACGCACCTGTCCCACGGTATCGCGATAGCCGTGCACGATACTGTTGGTGACCGCCTCGGAGACCGCGCATTTGATATCCGCAAGCTCGGTTGCCGTGGGATCAAGCTGGGAAACAAATGCAGCAGCCGCTGCACGCGCCATGCCCTCGTTGACCGAAAGTGAGGGCAGCTTGATCTGCATTTTATTGACAACCTTGGCATTGAAGTTGTTTTGTTTCATTTGAGCACCTCCTTTCTGGCTTTTCTTGCGCGAGGCTTGTCCTGCATTGCTGATTGCGGAGCGTCAAATGCAGCTTTGCGTTCGATTCGCACCATGCGCTCCAAGCCCGCAAGCTTGAGCACCTTTTCCACGCCCGCTGCAGGATCGGTCACAACCATATCCCCTCCGATCTCCTTCATGAGTGCATAGCGTCCCATGATCAAGCCCAGCCCCGACGAATCCATGAAATCAACACCCGATAGATCGAGATACATACGGCGTGGGCGAATACGGTAAAGCAGCGTATCGATGCCGCTGCGAACAGCAACCGCGCTGTGGTGATCGATGTCGCCTTTGAGCTTAACGCGCAGGAAATAACCGCTTTCCTCATAAGTAAACGTTGCCTTTCCCATTGTTTGAAATCCTTTCTGCATTGATTGAGAATATCATAGCATAAAGCGCATAAAAAAAGCGTCGTTCCCTGTCGGGAGCGACGAAAAAGTTTCACCTTTTGACCAAGCCTATTCATGAAGGTTTTTGCGCCGCTTTTTTCAAAAGGCGGCCGCCCATCCAAGGGCGCGCAGCCCTTGCTCGCTCGTCGCAACGAGCGAAACAATCTCGGCGTTTTTGGTTCTTTTTGCGCCCGCGGTGCCAAAAAGAACGGAGAATCCTTTCTCAATGTAACACATCCTATCTTATTCCGTTCTTTTTTGACGGAGTAGCCGCAAAAGAAGAACATATTTCGCTTCGCGAAATCAAACGGCGTTAAAGAGAGTTTCGCGCCTGCGGGCGCGACTTGGGGGCGCTGCCCCAAGACCCCGGCGCCTTTTGAAAAAGGCGGGCGAAAACTTTCATCGATGGGTTGTCCGTGTGGTGAGGCGTCAAAAAAGGGCTGTCGCTTTGGCGACAGCCCTTAAAATCATAGATTACTCAGCCTTCTTATTTTCGTCAATAACCTTCTGCGCGATGTTCGCGGGAACAACGTCGTAACCGGTTACTTCAAACTCAAAGGATGCACGACCCTGGCTCATAGCTCTCAGGTCGATGGGGTAAGATACCAGCTCGGACTTGGGAGCAACTGCCTCAACGACCGTGTAACCGGGCTTGCCCTCTGCAGGGTTCATACCCATAACGTTACCGCGGCGCTTGGGAATATCACTCATAACGTCACCAACCATGCCGTCCGGAACGGTGATGAACAGGCTGCCGACAGGCTCAAGCAGTACGGGAGCGGACATTTCCAGGCACTTCTTGTATGCCAGGTTTGCAGCGGTACGGAAGGAAAGTTCATCCGAGTCAACTGCGTGGTAAGAACCGTCATACAGCTCTGCCTTGAGGTTGACCATGGGATAACCTGCAATACCCTTTGCCATAGCATCCTGCAGACCCTTTTCAACTGCGGGGATAAAGTTCTTGGGAACAGAACCGCCAACGGTTGCATCGATGAAGGTCAAGCCTTCCTCTTCACCGGGAGCGAATCTTACCTTAACGTGACCGTACTGACCGGAACCGCCGTTCTGCTTCTTGTGCTTGCCTTCTACGTCGCACTTCTTGGTGATCTTTTCACGGTAAGCGATCTTGGGAGTATCCAGCTTGATCTGTACGCCGAACTTGCCCTTCATCTTAGCAGCGAGCACGCTCAGGTGCATATCACCCAGACCGTAGATCAGCATCTGCTTGGTCTCGGGGTTGTTTTCATACTTCAGAGTCAGGTCTTCCTCGGTCATTCTTGCGATAGCCTGGGAGATCTTGCTCTCGTCCTTAGCGGTTGCGGGCATCATAGCCTGGCACATGTAAGGATTGGGGTACATGGTAGCAGCGTAAGCCTTGCCGCCTGCAGTCAGGGTGTCGTTTGTGTTGGTGTCGGACAGCTTTGCAACCATACCGATATCACCGCAAGCCAGCTCGTCAACCTCGGTCTGCTTGTTACCCTTCATAATGTAAATGTGCGCCATCTTTTCCTGCGCGTCGCTGGTCAGATTGGTCAGAACCATATCTCTCTTGACAGTACCGCTCATGACCTTGAACAGAGACATCTTGCCAAGGAACGGGTCAGCGATGGTCTTGAATACGAACAGAGCGGGATCACCCTCAACGTCGATCTTGATCTCTTCGCCGTCAGCCAGCTTTTCAACCTTCTTAGCGGTGTGTCTGGGGAAGGAGTCAACGATTGCATCCATCAGCGCAACAACGCCCCACAGTCTGGTAGCAGCGCCGCAGAATACGGGCGTGATGGTACCGTCGATGATACCCTGGTGCATAGCCTCAAGGGATTCTTCCTTGGTGAACTCTTCACCGTCAAAGAACTTCATCATCATTTCGTCGGAGGTGCCTGCAAGCGCTTCCTTCAGAACTTCCTGGTATCTCTCAGCGTTTGCCTCAAGCTCGGGAGTCATGGAGGTTTCGGTTCTCTTGCCGCTGTCGTCGTAAACGTAAGCCTTCATGTCGATCAGGTCGATCATGGTAATGTCCTTACCGTTCTTACCGACGGGAATGAATACGGGGCACAGGGAGTTGCCGAACTTGTCGTGCAGCTCTGCGAAGGTCTTGTTGAAGTGTGCATCCAGATCGTCGCACTTATTGATAAAGAATGCCTTCGGGATACCCATAGCGCATGCCTTATCCCATGCAAGCTCGGTACCAACCTCAAGGCCTGCCTTACCGTCAACCATAATAACGGCACTGTCAGCAACGCGGACTGCCTGGTTTACTTCGCCTTCGAAATCGAGGTAGCCGGGAGCGTCGATGACGTTGATCTTAATATCTTTCCAGAAAACGTGCGCCAGAGATGCGGACAGAGAGAAGCCTCTTGCCTTTTCCTCTGCGTCAAAGTCGCAAACGGTGTTGCCGTCGGTGGTCTTACCCATACGGTCAACGCCGCCGGATACGTACAGCATAGACTCTGCAAGAGAGGTCTTGCCCGAGCCGCCGTGACCCAGCAGGGCGACGTTTCTGATTTGCTTGGTGTTAAAAGTTGCCATGGTAGTGTTCCTTGTTCCCTTTTTCCCGACTCATGCCGGGACGAGGGATCCCTTTCATTTGAATTTATTGCAAAACGAAATTGTTTTTTCTATGCAAATATGTGTAAAAGTATACAACATACCCTTATATTATACAGCAAAAAAAGCCGTTTTTCAAGATATGGACTTGATTTTTTTGCAAAGAGGGCGTAAAAATTACGCCCTCTTTTTTGTCTATTTTACACAATTTTTTCAAATATTGAAAAGTTTTTTGGCATTATCGGCTGTAATCGTTGCAATCTGCTCTGCTGCAACCCCATGCAGCTCGGCTTGCATTTCGGCAACCAAGTGCATGCGTCCCGAATGGTTGATCTGTCCGCGATAGGGGTGCGGAGAGAGATAGGGGCAATCGGTTTCCAGCAAGAGGCGATCAAGCGGCACGACCGAGGCGGCACGTCTGACCTTCTCTGCGTTCTTAAAGGTTACGGGCCCACCGAACGAGAGATACCAACCCATTTTCAGCAGCTCCTTTGCCATTTCATCGCTGCCGGAATAGCTGTGGAACACGCCGCGCACTCCGGGATATTGCTTGATCATGGCAAGCGTATCACCGTGCGCCTCGCGGTCGTGAATGATGACGGGCAGATCAAGCTCGCGCGCCATGTCAAGCTGGCGGGAGAAATATTCACGCTGAAGCTCTTTGTTGACGGGCTGCCAATAATAGTCATATCCGATCTCACCGATAGCGACGATCTTGTCGCGCTGTCGGATAGCAGGGTTAGAGAGCTGCGCGTAAAGCTCGGCAAGCACGTCATCGGGGGTGCGCTCGATGTGCTGACAATCCTCGGGATGAATACCGATGGCGCAGTACATATTGTCATATTGCGCAGTTTGCTCGATGCAGCGGCGGTTTGTCTCGGGGTTAGTGCCGACGTTGACAATCCAGCCAACGGTTTCGGCAAACTCGGGCGAGGTCAGTATTGCGTGCGCACCGCCCTCAAGCGTATCGAATTTATGATCAAAATAATGTGCGTGAGAGTCGAAGAGTTTCATGGAATTCCTTTCTTTCTTCACCATACGGACAAGCCCCTGATGAAAGTTTTCGCCCGCCTTTTTCAAAAGGCGCCAGGTTCCAAGGGCAGCGC
>JAZOVZ010000097.1:0-15559 GCA_045658965.1 Eubacteriales bacterium | reverse complement strand
GTACAAATCGCATACATAATTGACAAAATGACGGTTTCCCGCGTTGAATAGTCGACCCCTTCCTCCCGTGACGCTACGCTACGGGAGCCCACCTTCCCCCGAGGGGACGGCTTTTTGGCGCGCATCCGTTCCGCTTTCTTGCCTGCAGTAGGTTTTTCTTAACTTAATGACATTGCTACTTTCACCGCCCCCCTTCCAGGGAGTTGCCTGCAAGCAGGCTCACGCAACCTGCGGTGGCGTGTGGGGGGACAATACGCGCTGCCCTGTGCCAAGCGCAGGGGGGAGAGCGCGAATACAATCGATTTTCACGCGCTACACTTTCTCATTCTTCGCGTAAGGACAAATATCCTTTAAGGGGCACGCATCGCATTTGGGCGACCTTGCCGTGCAAAAGTCTCTGCCAAACTGTACCGCGCGGTGGCAAAAATCACTTTGCTCCGAGGGTTCTACGTACAATTCCAAATTTTTTTCCACCTTATGCGGATCCTTTAAGGTGGTGGGATATGCGCCCAGTCTGCCGCCGATGCAGATCAGATGCGTATCCGCCACGATACCCGGCACGTGATAAATGTCCCCCAGCAAGAGGTTGGCGATCTTGCGCCCCACACCCGGGAAGGTCAATAATACCTCGCGGTCCGCGGGCACGCGTCCGCCGTACTGCTCGACCATAATGCGGCAGCAATCCTTGATATTCTGCGCCTTGGCGCGGAAAAATCCGCAGGAGTGCACCAGCCGCTCCAAGTCCTCGATCGGTGCCTCCGCTACCGCTTTTGCGGTCGGGTATGCCGCAAACAGCTCGCGGCACACGATATTGACCCTTGCATCGGTGCATTGCGCACTCAGCCTGCCCATGATCAAGAGCCGCCAGCCGTCGTCCGCGGGATCGCTTGCATCGGTGCGCCACTCAAGGGCACACTCCGCACCGGGATAGAGCGCGGCAAGCCGCCTTGACACCTCGGCAAAGCGCGCGCAGCACTCCTTATATTGCTTGGTTCTTTTCACATCTTTCATTGCGTTTCCTTTTATAAATGTGCGAAAACCGCCCTGCAAAGCAGGGCAGTTTTCTCGATTTTATGCGTTTCTCAACTGTCAGTATCAGTTATCGATGGGGTATTTTTCTTTATACTCCTGATATCTGCGGTCAAATTCGGGATTGCCGTGCTTGACAGTAAACAAATACTTATGCATGTCAAGTGCCTTATCCTGCGAGAGCTCCAGCATGCAGCCCGCGATATTGGAGCAATGGTCAGCCACTCTTTCGCAGTTTGTCAGCAGGTCGGAGAGAATGAAGCCCATTTCCATGGTGCACTCGTTGTTTTGCAGACGCACGATATGATGGAGCTTGATATCGTCGCGCAGATCGTCAATGACCTCCTCCAGAGGCTCGACGCAGGCAGCCATTTCCAGATTGTCGTTGATAAAGCCCTCACGTGCATTCCAAAGCACCTCACGTACGGCGGCGATCATGGTATTGATCTCCTTTTGCGCGGCGGGAGAGAACTGTACGCCCTTATCCTTCATTTCCTCGGCAGACTCCGCGATATTGACCGCATGGTCGGAAATACGCTCAAGGTCTCCGATGATGTGCAAGAGCTTTGTGATCTCACGCGAGCCCTCGCCCGAGCTGTTCTTTGCGGACAGCTTGACTAAGTAAGAGCCGATGGTGTCTTCCATCTTATCCACGTCGTCCTCGCACTTACGTACAAGGTCGGCGGATTTATCGTCGTAATTGGTGACCAGCATCAGTGCGCGGTCCATACTGTCGCAAGCGGCAGCTGCCATTTTGCGTGCAGCGACCTCAGCCTGCTCGACTGCGATTGCGGGGGTGATGAACAAACGCTCGTCCAGCACGGTGCCTTCCTCGTCCTTCTTGGACTTTTCGGGCACGGACACGGTTGCCAGCTTGACAATGAGATTGGTGAACGGGAACAGCAGCACGACTGCGATCAGCTTAAAGACGGTGTGAATGATGGCGATATGCCACATGTTGGTGGTAGCGTTCAAAAGACCGCTGAAATCAAGGATAGCATCCAGGATATAGAAGCCGCCGAGCACGAGAACGACCGAAATAATGTTAAAATACAAGTGGATCAGCGCAGCTCTCTTACCGTTCTTGGACGAGCTCATGGAGGACAGCATTGCGGTGACGCAAGTACCGATATTCTGACCCATGACGATCGGGATAGCAACACCGAACGAGATTGCGCCCGATGCGGTCAACGCCTGCAGAATACCGACGGATGCCGAGGAAGACTGCACGATTGCGGTCAGCACCGTACCTGCCAGCACGCCAAGGAAGGGATTTTCAAACATGACGAGAATTTCGCCGAACTCGGGAATATGCTTAAGTACCGAAACAGCACCGGACATAATGTCCATACCCGTCATCAGCACGCCAAAGCCCAGCAGAATGTTGCCCATCTGCTTATATCTGTTCTTCTTTGCGAACATGGTAAAGCAAATACCGATAATGGCAAGCATGGGCATCCAGAAATCGGGCTTGAAATACTGCAGACCTGCAGTAATACCGTCAGCGCCTGCCATTTCCATACCGGTCATTGCGGTCAGCCATGCGGTGATGGCAGTACCGACGTTAGCACCCAGGATAACGCCCACAGCCTGAGCCAGCGTCATGGTAGCGGAGTTTACAAAACCGACGACCATAACGGTAGTAGCGGACGAGGACTGAATAATTAAGGTGACGCCAAGGCCCAGCAAAAAGCCCTTGAATTTATTGGAGGTCATTTTGCCCAGTATTGTTTTGAGCTTGTTGCCCGCGCTCTTTTTCAGACCTTCGCCCATGACGTCCATACCGAACAAGAACAGCGCAAGACCCAAAAGCAGATTGAGCACCATATAGACGTCAACGCTCTCATGTGTGATAACGGCATGGAAATTGTTCAAAAAGTTTTGCATGTGAGAATTCCTTTCCCGATCATTTAGCCGCACGGCTACCGATCGCCAATCAAATCAACATTTGTCCGTTTATATTCAGCTTAAACTGCAAGCCAAGCCTGTCCGCAGCCTTGCGGCACATGACCATGCGCCCAAGGAAAATTTCAAAATACGACATGACCGACGCCATATCGGTATCGATATCCAAGGTCAGCGTCACGGTCTTTTGCTCCTTGTCCAGCACCAGCTCGGACGAGGTGACCGAATAATTGACGCGGTCGTGAATATCAAAGGTTGCAAAGTCCTCGTTGCGCACGCGCGTACGGCGCACGTCGCTCTTGTCCGCCAAGATCAGCGCGGCAGACACACCGTTGACAGGCACACCCGTGCCCTCGTCGTGATTGCCGATCGCCGTGACGATCGTGGCAATATCGGCGGGCGGCATGCCCATGTGATCCAGGATACGGAACGCCATGAGTGCACCGCTTTGCGAGTGATCCACGCGGTTGACCAAGTTACCGATATCGTGCAGATATCCCGCAATGCGCGTCAGCTCGATCGTGTGCGCATCATATCCAAGCTGTATCAAAATATCGGCTGCCGTTTCGGACACACGCGTAACGTGTGCAAAGCTGTGCTCGGTAAAACCGAGCGCACGCAAGGACTCGTCCGCACACCGAATATAGGTGCGGATCTCCTCGTTATGCTTCAAAGATTCATAGGTGATCACAAATTTCCTCCGTAAAAACGCCTATTTGATTTTATTCTATCATATTATTCTATATTTGTCAATAATATTTTCAGTTGCGCGCGGGAATTGGGTCAAAAAATCGAGGACTATTTTTTCTATGTATTTGATTAGTTTTGCATGAGAATCTCCGTTTTGGTGAAGGAGCGTCTGTATGATGCACCTCATCCACCGCAACCGCTTCGCTTATTCGCACTGCGAATGCGCTCCGCTGCGGTCCCCCTTCCCCAGCGGGGCAAGGCTTATTGTGGCTGCCCTCACCGAATAGTTGTTACAAGACGGATAGGTGAGTGTGTTACACCAAATCGGACAACTTTATGTAAAGGATGCGCGAAGAAAGCCTTGCCCCGCTGGGGAAGGGGGACCGCAGCGGGGCGAGTTTGGGCGCGGCACAAGCCCAAACGAGAGAAGCGGTTGCGGTGGATGAGGTGCATCATACGGACGCTCTTTCCCATATTCGCAAATGCAAAATGGGGCTGAGTCATTTACTCAGCCCCTTTAATTGTTTTTTATGCATAGCTGCCGCAAGGCAGATTTCACTGCACATTCTTGTGCAACGGGCTCCATTTTCCCTTTCTGTAATACACCGTGAACATACAGAACAGCGCGAGATTATGCGCGATCATGCAGCCCCATGCCGCCACCAAAGTGGGATTAGGCAAAAGCATCAAGCACAAGAACGTACCGAAAATGCGCATGCCCCACATGCCCATGACGTTGAAGAAAAACGGCGTTTTGGTGTTGCCCACGCCCTGCATCATGCCCTCGGTAATGATGGTCACACCGTAGAACGGCTCGGACAACGCCACCATGCGCAGCACGGTGGTGCCCAGCGAGATGACCTCGGGATCAGACGAGAAAATGCACATCATGGGTCTTGCCAAAAGGAACAAAAGTCCGCCCGACAGAATCATGAGCAGCACCTCGCAAACAAGCATCAGCTTGCCAAGGTCCTTTAATTTTCCCTTATCCTTCGCCCCCACGCAGTTGCCCGCCAAGGTGGCGGCAGCCGCCTGCATACCAAAGCCCGGGATATAGAACGCCGACTCCACGGTATTGGCAAAGCCGTGCGCGGCGGTGGAAATATCGCCAAGCGAATTGATCATGGACGCAAACACCACGTAGCCAAGCGAGGTGGCAAATCTTTGCGCCATATTGGGCATCGCAACCTTTAAGCAGGGGCGCAAGATCTCCTGATCGGGGCGCAATTTCTGCCCGCGCGGAGAAATGACGGGGTGCCTGAACACCGCAACCGTAATGGCAATGCCGCCCGCAACAAAGGAAATGGCACTTGCCACGCCTGCACCGATGACACCCAAGCCCGCACCGGGAACAAACAGATCAAACCACGGCAGCGCGACAGTTCTCGTGGGATAGATCAGCAAAAAGTTGAGCACGACGTTGATGATATTGACCAAAATACCCACGCGCATGGGGGTTTTGGTATCCCCCGCACCGCGCAACACGCCGCCGAAAATGATGGATGCGGCACGGAACAGCATGGGGGTATATACGATAAAGAAATACGTTGCGGCAACGTCGCGGATATCGGGATCGACCTGCATGAGCACAGGCACCATGGGAGAGAGCGAGAGCGTGAGCACCGTAAACAAAATGCCCGCAACCAGTACGGCAAGCACGGCTTGTGCAGACGCGCGGCGGCATTTTTCCTTATCTCCCGCGCCCATACTGCGCGCGATATAGGACAAAAATCCCACGCCCAGCGCGGACAGCGAGCTGCCGACCAGCCAGCCGACCGTGCTGGTAGAGCCCACCGCGGCAGACGCCTGCGTGCCAAGCGAGCCGACCATGGCGGTATCCACGTACTGCACCGCCGTGTGCATCAGCTGCTCAAGCATGGTGGGCAGTGCCAACGCGACCACCGTGGGCAAAAGGCCCCACTGTATATTGCCAAAAAATTTCTTTTTCATAAAAACGCTCCAAATTCACAACTGTGACAATTATATCATAAAATTTGTTTTACGAAAAGCCCTTTACAACAAAAAAATAAAAATATCCCAAATCCCTATTGATTTTTTGCACAAAAGAAAGTATAATAAAATCACTTACATTAGCAAAGGAGTACTACTATGGCTAAAATTACATTCATGGGTGCGGGCAGTACCGTTTTTGCAAAGAACGTGCTGGGCGATGCAATGCTGACCCCTTGCCTGCACGATGCAGAGATCGCGCTCTACGATATTGATGCGGACAGATTGGAAGAATCCTATCTGCTGATCACCAAGCTCAACGAGAACATCAACGAAAATCGCGCAAAGATCAGCAAGTATCTGGGCGTGGAAAACCGCAAGGACGCGCTGCGCGGCGCAGATTTCGTAGTGGACGCCATTCAGGTAGGTCTTTACGATCCTTGCACCATCATCGACTTTGAAGTGCCCAAGAAGTACGGTCTGCGCCAGACCATTGGCGACACGCTCGGCATTGGCGGTATCTTCCGCGCGCTGCGTACCATTGTCGTGCTCAAGGAATTTGCGGCTGATATGGAAGAAGTGTGCCCTAACGCTTGGTTCTTAAACTACACCAACCCCATGGCAATGCTGGCAGGCTATATGCAGAGATACACCAAGATCAAGACGGTTGGTCTTTGCCACAGCGTGCAGGTCTGCTCCGAGGGTCTGCTCAATCGCCTTGGCATGCAGGATAAGCTGGAAGGCAGAAAAGAAAAGATCGCGGGCATTAACCACATGGCTTGGCTGCTTGAAATTCAGGATAAGGACGGCAACGACCTCTATCCCGAGATCAAGGAGCGCGCAAAGGCCAAGAATGCAAACGAAAAGCACGACGATATGGTCCGCTTTGACTACATTGACAAGCTTGGCTACTACTGCACCGAATCCAGCGAGCACAACTCCGAATACAACTACTTCTACATCAAGGAAAACCGTCCCGAGCTGATTGAAAAGTTCAACATTCCGCTGGACGAATACCCCAGACGCTGCGTCAACCAGATCGCGCATTGGGCTCGCCAGAAGGAAGAGCTGATGGCAGGCGGTAATATCACGCACAACCGCTCCCGCGAGTACGCTTCTCACATCATGGAAGCAATTCTCACCGATCAGCCCTACCGCATCGGCGGTAACGTGCTCAACAACGGTCTGATTCCCAACCTGCCCGACGAGGCTTGCGTTGAGGTCTCTTGTATGGTTGACCGCACCGGTGTACATCCCACCTACGCAGGTCCTCTGCCCCTGCAGCTTGCTGCAATGAACATGACCAACATAGGCGTGCAGCTTCTGACCATTGAGGCAGCCGTGACGGGTAAGATGGAGCACGTATATCACGCTGCTATGATGGATCCCCACACCGGCAGCCAGCTCTCCACCGACGAGATCGTAGCGCTTTGCGACGAGCTCCGTGCCGCACACGAGGCAGCAGGTTATCCGATCTTCTGATTTATCCCATAACCCCAAACATCCGCCAACGGTATACCGTTGGCGGATTTCATCGCTTTGCGATTTCATCCACGCAAGTGGATTTCATCCGCTCCCGACAGGGGGCGGATTTCATTTTACATAGACAAGGCAGAGGAGGAGCAAGCACAAAAAAACGTAAGGCTCGGCAATCGCCGAGCCTTTTCTCGTATTCAATTTTGTGCTTTTTTTAAGCTCGCAACAAACAACACAATGGGTGTCAGTCCCGTCACCGCGCCGATTACGGTCAAAATCAATGCCGTTTTTTGCGCGTAAACGGTACGCAGTATCTTATAATAGCACGTGCCGCACAGTACGCGCACCCATGAAATCAAAGCCACGCCCAAAATAAGGCACAAAATACCCGCTATGGGTAAGATCACCATCATCAAAGCATACCACTCGTACGCTACCAGATTCAATAAAACGAACGGCAACAAGACTATCAAAGCCAAAATATATACAAGTTCGTTATGGGACATATCAATCACTCTGTCCACCATGGCAAACGTCTGCGTACCGACCAGACCAAATGCGGCGATCAGTAACGCGGCAATCATGAACGGAATAGAGAAACAGCAGACGATCAGCAACAATTTTCCCCATAAACGGCGTTTTTCGTTGCCCAGCACAGCGTCACTCCGCTCGGCAAGCTTGCCAATGGAAAAATATCTGACAAAGGGCAGGCACGCCATGATGCGGATATTGCGCCACGCGCCCATTTTTTTTGCAAGCCTTGTAAGCGCCATGGACTGCATCACGTAACCGATCAAACCGCTCAATAAGATCAGCAATGCAACGGCAATCATTCCCAAAATGAAGATCAAAAGTACGTTGGAACTGATTTCAATAGAATCCCAATGCCCGTAAAAAAACGAGCCCAGCCCCGGATATTCGCGGATGATTTCATGGATCATAATGCAATCTCCTCTTGTTTTTCTGCTGCGTCATCCTGCGCACATGCAGATTCTTTTTCTACGGGACGCTTTTGCATAACGGGCTTGAAAAAGGATGCGATCAGCAGCGCGGTGGAGATCCAGCCGGGATACAGCACAGTCAGCACCAAAGCAATGCTGTCATAAGGATCAGATACGTAATAACGGTACATTTTGAAGGCACAAACGGCAACGAATACCGTCAGAGCAATGGACAGCCAGGAGATCGCTTCCAATAAAATACCGCCGCCAAATATTGCCAAAAGAAACGCTAAGGGCATAAAAATCATGGCACACAGGTAAGAAATGCGCATGATCAGCAAAATCTTACTCCATTTCCACGGCTTTTTGCCGCCTCTACCCGTTTGTGCGTCACATTCCTCGGCACATTTGCCCATAACCCAATACTGATAAACGGGAATCCACGCATGCTTGGGATTGCATGCGCCGGTTTGCCCCGCAATGCGGTACAGGGCAAAGGATCTGATCAAATATTCGCCCACAACGGCAAATAAAATGGTCAAGGGCAGAATGAATACGAAAAATACGATCATATAAAGAATCAAACCGATCATAACGACTCCTTTCCATGCTTACATCAAATAAGCAAAATGCGCCTCCTTGCGGGGAGGCGCATGATTTTTTTCATATTTCCCCGCAGAGTGAATTACTCAACAACGGAATATTCTACGTTTTCGATCACAGCATCCTTTGCAGGCTGGAGCTTGCAGAAGCTTGCGATCAGGGTAATGATGGACTGTACGTTAAATACGATGCCCACGATGAACAAAATAATGTTGACAGGCTGCTTGAAGAATTCACGGAAGATTTTCCAAAGGCAAATGCAATACAGCACGAATACAGCAATGGAAATTGCCGAGACCAGCAAGCTGAAGGGAAGGCCAAGAATGGGAAAAATCAGATTAAGCAGATTTGCAATACCGGAAAGTACGGCAGATACAACCATAGCAATCAAATTGGCAATCAGCAGGATCTTACCCCAGGACTTTACGATATTACCGCGGCGATCATCGCACTTTTCAGCTACCTTACCGACAGTAAAGTACTGTGCTACGGGAATCCATGCCAGCCAAGCAAGATCAACGTTCAGCTTCTTAGCAAGACGGAAAATACCCAGCGCATTGATGACGTAGCCAATGATGCCAAAGACCGCACCGGCAATCAAAACACCAAGAAAGATCAATAAAAATGTACCAAGCACACCGCCGGCAACCAGCTCGCTTACAGTATCTGCATCAAGCATACCGGACTCAAGCAGAAATTCTTCCAACATCATAGTCAGATCAGAACTCATAATAAAATTCTCCTTTTTTATGTAAAAATTTTTTTATTCTGTTTTTTCTTCTTCCGCAATAACAGCGGGAGTGATTTCAATTACTTCTGCAGGTACGCTTGCGGGGTGCAGCTTGAAAAAGCCGACAATAAAGAGCACCGCGTCACCGATCAATCCGCCCAAAGGACAAATCACTGCAAGAATGACGGCAAGCACATGATTCATAAATTCCTTATAAATGCACCACATGCAATACCCGGTCATGACCAAAAGAATTAACGAGGAGCACTCAATTAAAACAGCAATTATAACCGAAAGGAACGGGAAAACGGAAAGAATGATGGTAATTGCACCCTGCACGACGGGCTGTCCGATTCCGAGTGCCAAAGAAGTAATCAGCAAAATCCAACCCCATTTCCAGGTCTTTTTGCCGTTTCGCTGTGCACTTGCCTCGGCACACTTACCCAAAAGATATGCATACCCGTAAGGAATCCATGCAAGGAATCTATGCTTGACTCCCAATTTTTTCGCAATTTTGAAAAGTCCTACAGAACGTAACACATATAACAAAATTGCAATGATTAAAGAAACAATGAAGGTAATCACCGCGACGATTGCCGTGACGACAAGAATTACCAATGCAACACCGCTTGCGGCAAGACTGCCGATAGCAGTAACGGCAAGCACGATCAGCGCGATCAGCGTTTCTACCGAAATGTCGGTAATAAGCTGCGTAATTGCGTCCAGCAGTCCCGTCTGCTCCAACCACTCGATCACGGGTTCAATACCGGTAAAGTTTAACATATTCATGCTATTCATCCTCCTTTATCAGAGAATAGTTTTTCATCCTTATTATAACACGCAAGGCTATGCTTGTCAATAAAAAACTTTGCGGTAAGCCTATTGCAATACAAGGTATTTTATGATATAATAGTAAATTGAGATAGTATAGATAACGATCGGATAAACAGATCCGAAAGGAGAGCGACTTTATTATGTTTTTGGATTATTTGAGCTATTTTATCCCGGGGCTGCCGCAGCTCTTTATTGCGCTGGGGCTTGCCGAAATTCATAAAATTGAGGAATACGAGACCTTTGCGCCCATCAACACCGCTGCGCAGGCACTCTATCTTTTTTGCCTGCTTTTGGGCTTTGCCGTTCTGCCCTACCTGTTGGGCGCAGTATCCGTACCGCGCTTATACTGCAAAAAGGTCAAGGGCGCGGATATTTGCGCGCTGGGTTCGGGCAAGAGTGAGATTTTGGACGTATGGCGTTACGTTGGCAAAGGCCATGCAATAGCTTGCTTTGCACTTGAAGCACTCAAGGTATTACTTTGCTTGTCAATCGGATTTTTCTGCAGAGGTGCTGACGGTGCAGCCATTGCGGGATTTTTCTGCGTGATTGGTGAGGTCATGCCCATCTGGTACAAGATGCGCGGCTCGCGCGGCTTTGAGACCGCCGCACTTTGCGTGCTCGTGCTATCCCCTTTGACCTTTGGTATTCTGTTGCTCATCTTCGTAATCGTATTTTTCGGCATGCGCTTCCGCACGGCGGCAAGACTCTTCCCCGTGCTGCTCTATCCCTTGATTGCATCCGCGTTTTTGATGAATGCAAATCCCACCATGGTGCTGCTTTCGGTAGGCATGGTGGCACTGATGCTGTTTACTCATTGGAAAAACGTGCAGGATATGTTCAACCGCGAGGAAGAGCGCATTGAATTCAAAAAGAAAAAAGCTGAAGACGAGGAGGAGAACGCATGAGTGCATATTCCGTACAGCTGCAGACCGCCGCGCATTTGATCACCGATGCCGCGCGTGCCGGACTGCTCAAAAAGGCGGTGCTTTCCAAGCATTCTTCCCCCGATATCGCCAAAACCACGCTGACCGTGCGACAGATCGGCGGCAAGAATTGCCTGCAAGCCGAAAGCCTGCACACGGATAACAAGGCAAAGCACCAAAATATGGAGATTGGTGAGACGGACGCGCTGCTTTCCCTGCTTGCCACCGCGGGGCAGATCAACATTCTGACCACGCTGGGAGATGCGGAATACCGCACCGCAAAATCGGGCAAGGTGACCTTGCTGGGCGGTGACGCTTTGCAAAAAAAGCTGGCGGGCGCAACCCCCGCAGTCCCCGTTGTGCAGACGCTTTTTAACAACCGCGAAAAGCAATACATCTTAAACGGCAACGAGCCTTTTCTGATCAAGCTGGAGGTCAGCGACAAGAATGGGCGCGTGCACGACAAAAAACGCGCAAAATTCAGACAGATCAACCGCTTTTTGGAGCTGGTGCGCGATATTGAGGACAAATTGCCCGCGCAAGGTCAGCTGCGCATCTGCGACCTTTGCTGCGGCAAGAGCTACCTTTCCTTTGCCGTTTACCACTATTTTGCCGTCATCAAGGGCAGAGACGTGCGCATGACGGGCGTGGATCTCAAAGAAGACGTGATCGAATTCTGCAACGCGACCGCGCAATCTCTTGGCTTTGACGGCTTGGAATTTTTGTGCGGTGACGTGGGCAAATACCACACCGAGGACAAGGTGCACCTGGTCATTTCCCTGCACGCCTGCGATATTGCCACCGATCTTGTGCTCTCCCGCGCGTTGGCGTTCAAGGCAGACGTCATTCTCTCCACCCCCTGCTGCCATCACGCCATGAGCCCTATGCTGAGCTCCCCCTCTCTTGATTTTATTACGCAGCACTCCATGCTGCGCCAAAAGCTCTGTGACGCGGCGACCGACGCACTTCGACTCAAAATTTTGGAGGCACACGGCTACAAGACCGCAGCGCTGGAGCTGATTGACCCCGAGGAAACACCCAAAAACATTCTTTTGCGCGGCATTCGCAAAAAGAATCCCGATCCTGCCGCCATGCAGGCAGCGCGAGAGGACGCCGAGCGCATCCGCGCATTTTTGCTTGGCGACCAAACCCCTTGGTGGGCTAACGTTGATATGTATAAGAAAGGACAAGACCAATGAGCAAAAAACACGTTTCTGTACTGATGATCGCGGCAACCGTGCTGGCTTGTACGGCAGCAGCGGTAGCGCTTCCCGGTATGGCGCAGAGCAACGACTACGTAGCTCCTGCATACTTGGTGGATTTCAACGACAAAGCCAACATTGCGGGATGCTTTGGCACGAATGCGGTCACAGGCGTGCACGACGCCGAGCAGCAGGCAATGCAGATTTTATTTTCGGCAAACGCGCAGGGAGGGTGCGACGACCCTTATATCAACCTTGCCCTGCCGACCGAGACGGTCAACCTGAACGAATACCACTACCTTGCCATGCTGGTCAAGACCGACTACACCGACCTGCAGGGTGAGCTGCGCTTGCGCTCTGCCACCACGCAAAATCAGTACCCCTTCTTCCGCTATTCGTATCAGAAAACCGCGGATTGGCAGCTGATCATCATTGACGTCACCAACGTATCCGCTGCGGGTGCGTATCCCCCCGGCATGACCATCGAGGGTGCGCTTTCCAACCTGCGCCTTGATATGTTTAACAACAGCTGCGATGCGGACACCGCCTTTTATCTCAAGGCTTACGGTCTTTATGAAAATTATGACGACGCAAAGACCTTTATTCATTTTGAAAGCGAGGTATCAAGCCTGCCCGTGAAGCCCGATATCGATTATTCCGCATTCTGGAGGGGTGACGCCTTTGGCTCTCCCGCCAATCCCTACCGCATGAATTGGCTCTCCTACGGCTTTAACAGCACCTACAAAGCGCAGGTGGATCAGCTGCTGGCGCAGGGGTACGGCGGCATTGTGTCCAACGTCAATTTCAACCCGCAATACCTCAAGGACGAGGCGGAATTCAAGCTGCTGCTCGACACCTACAAGTACGCGCACGGCAAGGACATGACGCTTTGGATCTACGATGAATATCAATGGCCCAGCGGCTCGGCGTTCGGTCAGGTGCTGGACACCAACGCCAATTGGCGCGCCACGGGCATTGAGCATATTCAGCTGGTACTGAATAAGGCAAAGGGCAGCTACTCCTTGCGCGAGCATGATATTGCGCTCAAGCTGGCAACGCTCAAGGCAGGTGGCAAGACTTGGACCTTGGATACCGACGGTGCAGCTTTGAAATTCGACCTGACAAGCGAGATCAAGGGTGAGTGCATTCTTGATTTGTACGTACTGCGCTACACCGACACGCACGTAGAGGACAGAACCGATTTCAGCACGCTCTATCACGTGGACACCTTGCGCCCCGACTCTGTCGCACGCTTTATCGAGCTGACGCATCAGCACTACAAGGACTCCTTTGGCGCGGACTTCTCCATGGTAGAGGCGTTCTTTACCGACGAGCCAAGCCAGGGCAACCGTGATCAGGAAAACTACATTGTCTGGACCGAAGGACTTGACCAAAAGTTCAAGGAAAAGTACGGCTATGAGCTCGAGTTGCCTTTGCTTTTTGAGGGCAGAACCGAGGACGCACAGCGCATGCGTATTCACTACTACTCCCTGGTAGCCGAGCTGTTCAAGACCTCGTATATCGACCAGATCTCTGCCTGGTGCGAGCAAAACGGCACCATTTCCTCGGGACATTTGCTCTTTGAGGAGAACATGAACGACCACGTGGAAACCTACGGCGGCGACTTTATGCAGATTGTTGGCGGCATGACCATGCCCGGTGTGGATATTTTGTGGGTGCACCCCAATCAGCTGCTCTCGCAATGCTATATCGGCAACCATTTGGGTATTCGCTTTGTGGTAAGCGCCGCGCGCAACGCAGGCAAGACCGACGTGATGGTGGAATACAACCCCTCGGCAGTTCCCACCGACGATTTCAACAACGATAAGATGGGCGCATCGATCGGCGGCATCACGCTGACCCGTCTGTTCGGTACCACCGTTTATAACGTCATCAACCCCCAAATGGACTACTCTCTTGAGCAGATCAACGCGCTCAACACCTACGTTGGCAGACTCAATGCGCTGCTGGACGGCACGACCGAGGCGGGCGATCTTGCAATCTTCTACCCCATTGCCACCGTACAGGCATTGCACAACGCAGACGACGTGCATTCCTCTGCATTCGGCACCGGCACGGATGCGGTCAAGCTCAATAACAATTACACCCAGCTCTGCCTTGACCTCTTGCAAAGACAGGTGCTTTACTCAATCATTGACGACCAAAGCATTTGCGCTGCCACCGTGACCGCAGACGGCAGACTGGTCATCGGCAACGGCTCTTACCGCACGCTTGTGCTGGCATACGGCAAATACATCTCGGCAGACGCCGCACAAAAGCTTGCGCAGTTTAAGGCAGCAGGCGGCACGGTCGTATTCGTTGGCACGAGCTATGAGGATTACAAGGCAGTTGAGACAGACGGCAACGAGCGCGTGAGCGCAGCCATGGCGCAGCTTGCGGAGTGCGAGCAGCTTACGCTGACCGTTGCAGGCACACGCATTGCCAAGATGGTGAGCAGCACCATGAAGCTGACCGCGCTTGACGGTGTGGCAAACGAGAGCGTGCTGTACGGCGAGTTCTTTGACGCAGGGCACGATATTGCCTACGTGGCAAACTCCGCAGGAACCGATGCGACCGCATCGCTGGAATTTACCGACGGATATGACGGTGCATACACCGTTTACTACCCCTACACGGGCAACGTTACAAGCGGCAGCGGCAACAAGGTACAGATCGACCTGCCCGCATACTGCGCGGTACTGATCGTGCGCGAGGACAAAAACGAGGTGGACAACACCCCCGTTATCCCCGAGTCCACCGAGACAGACACGCAAGCTCCCACCGAAACCCAGCCCACAGGCAGCGAACAGGAAAGCGAGCAAGAGGTGCAAAAAAGCGGATGCAAGTCCGCGTTGGGCGCACTTTGTGCTGTTGTCGCCGCAGGCGCAGGCGTCATCACGTTGGGTAAAAAGAAGAGAATATAACTTTATATCAAAAAGGGCTGAGTCAACTTAGGTTGATTCAGCTCTTTTTTGTGTCCGTCTTGCGCGATCGTCCGTTGCAGGCAACTAAAAAAGCCGTCCCCTTTGGGTAGCGAAGCGGCGCGAGGGTAATGAATGACATGCCAGTGGCATGTCAGAACCCAAGCGTGACCGAGCCGCAGCGAGAAGGGGGCCCGCAACGAACGGAATGCAATGGAGTGAGTGTCCGCGGGGAAAGGGGCCGCGTAAAAAGATTGGGAAAGTATAATTCTGTGCTAAACAAATCATTATTGAGTACGCTTTTTACCCTTTCTGCTTTGTTGATGTTTCCCCGTGTGACAAATCCTTGCTGTTC
>JAZOVZ010000096.1:0-6375 GCA_045658965.1 Eubacteriales bacterium | reverse complement strand
AGCCCGCTTGGCCTCCGACTTGCTTTCGCGGTCACCCCCTCGCGCCCCCCGAGGGGGGAACTGAGAAGTTATTTTATGTTACCAATGGTTGATACTATTTTAAAGCGACAAGTGCTTGTTTTGAAAGAAAATCTGCGCTATAATAGATTATATCAGAAACAAAGAAGGCAGAAAGGTGGTAAGATTATGCAAATAGGAAAACGGATTAAATATTTCCGAGAAAAAATGGGGATTACGCAGGCTTATTTGGCTGAACAAATGAATGTTTCTACCCAAGCAGTTTCAAAATGGGAAACTGATTCTACTTATCCGGATATTACTTTAATACCTATGCTTGCTGAGTTTTTTAATGTGTCATGCGATGCGCTTCTGACAGATTCGGGAAAAACAGAAACGGAAATTGTCTATGAACTCCTTAAAAAAGCAGAAAGTTACGATATTGCTACGAAAAGTGGATATTTTGCGCGATTATCTGCCCTTGAAAATGCACATGAACGTTGTCCGCGTTCGTATAGGTTTATGCTTGATCTTGCGTATATGTACAGCGCGGGCACGATGTATCCGGAATATAACATGCTGGGATGGCAACAGAGAATCATTGACTACTGCGAACGAGTCTACGAACATTCGGATGTGCTTAGAGAAAAATATGACGCAATGACTCTTTTGTGTTATACCTATAATGGTAATAACAACGCCAGAATCATTGAGCTTGCTAAGCAGATGCCGGAAATATATCAATCACGCCCCGCGCTTATTTATCATGGTTATTCAGGAAATAAAAAATACGAAGGGATGCATCAATATTTTGCAGAACTGTTGGATACTTCACGTTCCATACTGTCATGCTTAATCGGGAATAATAGTGAAATCGATACAATGTATACTAAAATCGAAGAGTTGGCGAGCAACCGAGATTTATGGATGTGTGACTTAAAGGAAAATTCAACCCCGAGTTGAATAAACTCGGCATCTGTTTTATTGCATAAGGGCTAAAAGTGTGCTATAATGGGTTCATAAACAAACAAGGAGAAGATACGTATCACATGGAACAGATCAATCTTATTTTGGCACAGAATTTGAAAAAATATCGCAAGCAGAATGGCTTGACGCAAGAGGAGTTTGCGCAGAAGCTGGGTGTGACGTTTCAAGCGGTTTCCAAATGGGAGAACGGAAAAACCTCACCCGATATTTTACTTTTGCCTACTATAGCAGATGTTTTCGGATGCTCAATCGACGAGTTGTTTTCATATCTACCGAAAGCAAGGAGGGAAAAGCTGAACGTGTTGCCCGGAGATGAAGTGCCGGACGGGATGAAGGAATATTTGCGTCAGCAAATTACATGGCAGCTTGACCACGAAGGCAGCACGAATGCTTTTTTGGAGATCATGGCAGAAAATCTTTCGGGAAATTTTGAGTTGACCGATGAAAATATTGAAAGGCTGCTGGATGCTTATCGCGAAATGTATCGCGGGATGCGATACAAAGCGAAAACATAAATATGAAGAACCCGAGGCAATCGCCTCGGGTTCTTCTTTTGCCCTCTACTGGATTTGAGGTTTACTTACACCTCCGCGACGAGTCCAAAGGATGAGGCTACAGGGCAAGCTCGCTGCAGGCGAGTCTTGATTTTTGGAGCGTCAGCTCCAAAATATTGTCACGTGGTTCAAGGGAAACAGATGTTACACATAAGCCAATCTATCAAGTAATATCTTGACTTTTCTCTCAGTGCGTGCTACAATACTTATATAACAGAAAAATTCGTTTTGGAGGGTGCCTGTATGATGGATATACTGCCTTGGAAATATAATTTGCAGCTGATCAAGGAAATCGATCCCGCACTGCGTTATGTGGAAGGCGAGGATTTTGCCGCCTGGCAGACAAAGGCGCGCGCAAAGCTTGCCGAGCTGCTGGGGCTTGATAACATGAAAAAAGCGGAAGACGACATGTTCACCGTTGAATATACCAAGAAAACAGAGGAATACACCGAATACCGTTTCACGCTGCAGAGCGAGCCGGGATATATTTTCCCCGGTGTGATGCGCGTGCCGTGCGGACTCCAGGGTAAGCTGCCCGTCATGCTGACGCTGCAGGGGCACTCCACCGGTATGCATATTTCGCTCGGAACCGGTAAATTTCCACAGGATGAGCAATTGCTCTCGTTTGAAGATGGCGATTATTTGGTCAGAGCAGTAAAAGAGGGCTGTATCGGTGTTGCCATTGAGCAAAGAAACTTTGGCGAGTGCGGTGGCAATCCCCAAACGGGCAATCCCGATTGCCACGTTTCCAGCATGAACGCTATTTTGAACGGCAGAACCACCGTCGGTGAGCGCGTGATGGATGCTATGTGCACGATCGATGCGTTGCTTGCGCATTTTGATTTTGTGGATCCCGACCGCATCATGCTCATGGGACATTCGGGTGGCGGTACTGCAACCATTTATACAGCGGCCTTGGACGAGCGCATTTGCCTTGCCATGCCGTCCTGCTCGCTGTGCACCTATAAGCACTCCATTGCGGCAATGCTGCATTGCGTTTGCAACTTCGTGCCGAATATTGCAAAGTATTTTGATATGGGTGATATCGGTGGCTTGGTTGCGCCCCGCAAGCTGGTCGTTGTGAACGGCAAGATGGACGATATTTTCCCCGACGAGGGCGTGCGCGAGTCGTATGAGATCACCAAACAGCTGTATGCGACTGCCGGTGTGCCCGACGCTTGTGCTTTAGTAACGGGGGATGGCGGACACCGCTTTTATGCAGATCCGGCTTGGCAAGTCGTGCACAGCATGATGAAAGACGATGCAAATTAAAACTGTAGGAGAACTGAAATGAAGGAAATTCTTGAGAAAAAAGGCTTTATATGTGACATGGACGGCGTGATCTATCACGGCAACGAGATTTTGGAGGGCGTTCGCGAGTTCGTTAACTGGATGCTGGAGCACGATAAAAAATTCGTGTTCCTGACCAACAGCCCCGAAAGAACCCCGCACGAGCTGAGCATGAAGCTGGAGCGCATGGGGCTCAGCGTTTCCGCTGACCATTTTTATACCAGCGCGATGGCAACCGCGGAGTTTTTGCACTCGCAAGCTCCGGGATGCACGGCGTACGTCATTGGTGAGGCGGCACTTTCCAAGGCTCTTTACGATAAGGGCATTTATATGAACGACATCAATCCCGATTACGTGGTCATTGGTGAGACGCGTACCTATTGCTTTGAAAAGCTGGAAAAGGCGATCGCGCTTGTCAACAACGGTGCCAAGCTGATCGGTGCAAACCCTGACACCATTGGTGTGACCGAGAAGGGCATTATGCCTGCGACCGGCTCTCTGGTGGCACCCATTGAGATCGCGACCGGCAAAAAGACCTATTTCGTGGGCAAGCCCAACCCCTTGATGCTGCGCCACGGCTTGCGCATGCTGGGCTGCCACAGTAGCGACATTGCCTTTATCGGCGACAGAATGGATACCGATATCATTGCGGGCATCGAATCCAACGTGGATACCGTGCTGGTGCTCAGCGGTGTGACCTCGCGCGAGGACATTGACAATTTCCCCTACCGCCCCAAGTACGTGCTTGACGGTGTGGGTGATATTATCAAATGATTGCATTAACGAAAAAGCAGGCGAAAGCCTGCTTTTTTGTTGACGCGTAGGGTAATATGTGATATAATGGGTGCATGAGAGGGGTGAGCGCATGGTATACGTAAGAAAGCTGATCTTGCCAAGCGAGATTGCGGAAATTGAATTCATCAAAAACGAGAAGCGCACCTGCTTTAATACCTTTTATCCGTTCAAAATTTTCCCTGACAAGGGGCTGCGGAAGGTGGATTTTGAGGGGATCACCATGCTTTATGGCGGTAACGGCTCGGGTAAGTCCACGCTGCTCAACGTACTGGCGCGCAAAATGCATGCGGTACGCTATTCCGAGTTTAACGACGCGCCCTTGTTTGACACCTTTGTGGGTATGTGTTCGGTGGACTACGTCAAGATGCCGCGCGCCTCATACGTGCTGACCAGCGACGACGTGTTTGATTACGCGCTCAAGGCGCGCTCGATCAACGAGGGCATTGACGATCAGCGCAACGAGCTGTTTGACAAGTACGTTTCGGTGCATCACGAAATGGTGACCAATCCCGAGATCGGGCAGATGCACGGACTTGACGACTACGAGAGATGGAAAGAGGTCAGGGAGATCATTTCTCCGCGCAAATCTCAGTCCAGCTACGTCAAAAAGCGTGTGGTCAACGATATTGACCTTTGCTCCAACGGTGAGACCGCCATGCGCTACTTTTTAGACCGCATTGACGAGGACGCGGTGTATTTTCTCGACGAGCCCGAAAACAGCCTGTCGATCGAGCGACAGATCGAGCTTGCAGACTATATTGCCGCCACCGCGCGTGCCACGCGCAGCCAGTTTATCATTGCCACGCACTCGCCCGTGTTCCTTTCCATGCAAGGGGCAAAGATCTACAATCTCGACGACTACCCCGCGCAGACGTGTAAGTGGACCGAGCTGCCAAACGTGCGCAGATATTTTGATTTTTTTATGGCGCACAGACACGAATTTGACTGATTTTGGGAAACACTATGCTTGAAAGGTTGGTGTGAGTATGGAAAAGATCATACGTGCAGTGGATAAGTACAGAAATTTGATTTTGGATGCCGAGCGATATATCTGGCAGCATCCCGAAACGGGGTATAAGGAATACAAGACCTCGGCTTATATGGAAGAGAAATTTCGGGAGCTGGGGTACGAAGTCGTCAAGGCAGAGGGAATTACGGGCTTTTGCGCGCAGATCGATACGGGCAGGGAAGGACCGGAGCTTTTGGTGCTTGGGGAGCTTGATTCCATCATTTGCCCCGCGCACCCCGAGGCAGACCCCGAAACGGGGGCGGTGCACTCCTGCGGACACAATGCGCAAAGTGCTGCGCTTTTGGGTATTGCCGCTGCGCTGACCGAGCCGGACGTTTTACAAGGACTTTGCGGCAAAATCCGCCTTTGTGCCGTGCCTGCGGAGGAGCTTTTGGAGATCGAATACCGCTCTGTGCTCAAGGAGCAGGGCAAGATCCGCTATTTTGGCGGCAAGAGTGAATTTTTGTCGCGCGGACTTTTTGACGGTGTGGATCTTGCATTCATGGTGCATACCTCGCACGTATATGCCGTGGACGGCGGCTCTGTGGGCTGTATTGCCAAAAATATCGTATATAAAGGTCGCGCGTCGCACGCAGGCGGTGCGCCTTGGGAGGGCTGCAACGCGCTTTATGCGGCGAACTGCGGTCTGAATGCGATCAATGCCATCCGCGAGACCTTCCGAGAGCAAGAGCTGATTCGCGTGCATCCCATCATCACGCACGGCGGCGATATGGTCAACGCCATTCCCGAGACGGTGCGCATGGAAAGCTACGTGCGCGGCAGCTCGTTTGATGCCATTGTGAGTGCCAACAAAAAGGTCAATCGCGCGCTTGCGGGAGCGGCACTCTCGCTGGGGGCAAATGTGGAGATCATTGACATTCCCGGCTATGCGCCGCTGCATAACGACGCGGGTATGGTGCAGGTGGCAAAGGACGCCTTTGCGCTACTTTGCCCGGGAGAGCAGTTTTATGAAGTACCCAATATGGGCACGGGAAGCACCGACATGGGCGACCTTTCTTGCATTATGCCCGTAGTGCATCCGTATGCGGGCGGTGCGACAGGCAAGAGCCACGGCAACGATTACCAAATCGCGGATGCCGAGCGTGCCTGCGTGACCAACGCCAAGTGGCAGCTTGCCATGATCAAGCTGCTTTTGGATGACGGTGCAGCGCGTGCCAAGCAGATCGTGGCAGACTACAAGCCGCTCTTTGACTCCAAGGAGGCTTACCTTGCCTACGTGGATGCGCTGAGCGCGCAGGGAGAGCGCATCACCTACGCCGAAGACGGCATAGCGACCGTGAAAATTTGATATGAAACAATTTGGGCTGCCAAACATGGCAGCCCTTTTATTTGTGTATTTAAGGTACATAAGAGCGTCCGTATGATGCACCTCATCCGGCACTTCGTGCCACCTTCCCCATCGGGGAAGGCATTTAGTACGTATCCGTCTTGCTCGATCATTCGTTGCGGGCAACTAAAAAAAGCCGTCCCCTTTGGGTAGCGAAGCGGCGCGAGGGTAATGAATGACATGCCAGTGGCATGTCAGAACCCAAGCGTGACCGAGCCGCAGCGAGAAGGGGGCCCGCAACGAACGAAACGCAGTGGAGTGAGTGTCCGCGGGGAAAGGGGCCGCGTAAAAAGATTGGGAAAGTATAATTCTGTGCTAAACAAATCATTATTGAGTACGCTTTTTACCCTTTCTGCTTTGTTGATGTTTCCCCGTGTGACAAATCCTTGCTGTTC
>JAZOVZ010000095.1:0-8026 GCA_045658965.1 Eubacteriales bacterium | reverse complement strand
GGCGCAGGCTTGTTCCAAGCGCAGGGGGGAGTGCGCGAATACAATCGGTTTCTGTGCGTAATATCTCCATAGCAAAAGCAGAAGCCCACTAAAGACTTCTGCTTCACATATTTTCACCGTTAATTTGTCAGCCCCATGGGGCTGTCCCTTTACTTCCTCCAAAATCAACTAACGGTTGTATTTGGCTCGCGGCATTTTCTCTTGCATTTGAAAACCCTTTATGTTATAATGAAAACAGAAATGTAAGGGGGTGGCAGTCATGTCCGCAAATCAGTTGAATCAAAATGCGCTGGGCGAGGTGATCCGTCGCTACCGCAAGCAAAAGGGAATGACGCAGGATGCCTTGGCGCAGGAGCTGAACGTGACAGCACAGTCGGTATCCAAGTGGGAAACGGGGCAAAGCATGCCGGATATCGGGCTTTTGCTGCCGCTGTCCAAGGCACTGGGCATTGGCGTGGGCGAGCTGCTGGGCGGCAACCGCAGGCAGGAGCTGGAGAAAAAGTTTCAAGCAAGCCTGCCGTTTGGCGAGGAGCATACCCTGCTTGTGTCCTTGGAGGCACTGGAGGAGTATCCCGATGACGAAACCTTCCTCTACCGCCGTGCCTGCGACGAGCTGTTCCTTGGAGAGCGCGATCTCAAGGAACGCCCCAACTCCATTTATTATCTTAGCCGTGCGATACCGCATTTTGAGGAACTCCACTATAAGTATCCCGAGAACGAGACCTATACCACCATGCTCGTGCGCGCATACCGTGCCCGCGGACAGATGGAGGAGGCGGAAAAGCTGGTCAAGACGCTCAAAGATCCGGGGAACAGAACGGCGATGCTGATCGGTGAGGAAAAACGCCGCTACAAGCAGGAGCAGATACGTGGGGATATGCGCACGCTGTGTGCACATTTGTCGGAGTACAATACACCCGAGTCCTTGGAGGCGTACCGCATTATTACCGAAGCCATGCTTGGTGAGGACGTGATATATCAAAGCGAGTATTGGCTGTACTACGTCAGGATCGCGGAAAAGTGCCGCGAGGCGGGAGATACCGCGGGCTTTGTGGATGCGCTGACCAAGGCGTACGAGTTTGCAAAGCAGTACGACGGCACCAAGCGCGGCATCAAGCCCTGCCGCGCCCCGCTGTTCGATCTTTTGACCAACGAGGTCAGCGTGCACGGCTCGGTGTGCGCATTTTTGCGAAGTCAGATGCAGCTTTTGGAGGACAGCGCGACAGATGCGCTCAAAGCGCGCATTGTAAGCGAGCAGATCACTTACCGTCCGCTGCTTCGGCACGAATGGATCGAGTACTATGAGTTTTGCAAAACGTATGCCTGCGGCCCGACCTGGAACAATTACAGCACCGATTACGACTTTGAGATCGACTATATGAATGTGGTCAAGAATTTCCGATTCCGCGGCTATTTCGACGCGCAGATGAATGAATATTATCGTGCGCTTGTGGAACGGCTGATTACCAAGGGCACGATGACGGGGTATTGCGCTCATGCGGGGAATGACATTCTTGCATATATCAACTGCAAGGACAAGGAAAAGTATTTCGTGCTAAGCATTTCTGAAGAGGAGCGCGCCATTCCTACCGCTCCCGAGGGCAGCAAGATCCTTGCCATTGTAGAAATGCTGGTCGCCCCCGCGTTCAAAAACAGCGGCATGCGGGAAAACCTCTTGCGCCATGCGCTGGTCAGTGCGCAAAGGCGGGGGTATACGCACGCTGAGGCGTATCTCTACGAGGGCGTGTTTGCGGATAAGGCGGATTTCGAGGCACTTTTGACTATGTACAAGCAGGCGGGATTTAACATCATCCGCGATCTTTCCAAGAACCACGAGGACCTTTGCATACGTCACTATATTCTGCAAAAGCAGATCGGTGACATGGGCTTTTCGGAGCGCGCAACGCGCTTTACCTTTGGTGACTACGTCATTGAAGTGGACGTGGAAAAGACGCGCGAGGTATATGCCAAGCTGAGACCGGTAAACGAGCGGTGCAAGTGCGACTATTGCGCGAATTACCAAAAGGTCATAACGTCCTTGCCGAACAACGTGCATATGTTCTTTTGGAATCTCGGCGTCAACCTTTCCATGATCACCGAAAGCGTTGCGTACAACCGCAATCTTGACGGAAGCGTGCATTACGGCGGATGGCTGCACGTTTGCGGTAAGGTGGTCAAGGGCAAGGAGGATTGCGAGCATACGATCACTCTGCGACCCGGGGAGGCGTACGGGGTAACCGAGGATTTCAAGATATGGTTCAGCGAGGAGTGCATGATGACCGAAAAGGAGTTTGACGCGCCCGTCATGCAGATCGACTTTGAAACCGACCTGCCGTGGGTGTTGGATCACAAAACACTCGAAAATATACCGATGGCATGATGCTGCGGGAGCAAGCCCCCGCCCTACGGTCAAGGATGGCGCGTTTGGAATACGCTGCGTCGGACAAATGAAAAACCACTTGACACACGCGCGCCCGCGTGGTACAATATACTCCTGTAAGGTTCTTTTGGGAGGTACAACATGACAACAAAGGCATATTTTAACGGGCAGATCGGGAACTATGACGAGATGGTCATTCCGCTGTCCGATAGATCCGTGTTTTTCGGTGATGCGGTGTACGATGCCGTGTTGGTGCTTGGTGGCAAGCCCTTTGCGCTGGAATTGCACCTTGACCGTCTTTACAGAAGCTGCGCGCTGACCGATATTGCGTTCTCCATGCCGCGCGAGCAGCTCAAGGGCGAGATTGACCGACTGCTTGCCGTGTCCGAAGGCGAGTCGCAGATGTTATATTTGCAGGTGACGCGCGGTGCAGCTCCCCGCAAGCACGAGTATCCCGAGGGGGCTACACCCAATCTGATCATGTTTGTAAAGCCCGTCGCGGTAGCTCCCAAGGATAAACGGGTGTCGCTTGCAAGCATGGAGGATCTGCGCTTTCAGTATTGCAACATCAAGACCACCAATCTCATGCCCAACGTGTTTGCGTCCGAAAAGGCAACAAGGGCGGGGGCTGACGAGGTGCTTTGGCACAGAGGCGAGCGCGTGACCGAGGCTGCGCACAGCAGCATTCTGATGGTCAAGGACGGAGCGGTGATCATGCCGCCGCTGGACGAATACGTGCTGCCCGGTATTACCAGACGCGTGTTGCACGACGTTTGCGACAAGCACGGCATTCCGGTAGAGGTGCGCACCTTTACGGTGGATGAGATCATGCACGCGGACGAGATCATTCTGTGCAGCACGACCAAGAACGTTTTGTTTGTTTATGACATCGACGGCAAGGCGGTCGGCGGCAAGGATCAGACCTTGGCGCACAAGCTGCAGGAGCTGTTTTTGGATGAGGTGTATCGTCAAACAGGCGTGCGGGTTTGATAAAACAGAAAAAAGGTCGCGCTATGGGGTTGCGAAATAAGCGGAGAAAATAAAGCCGTATCCCCTTTCGTGTCATCCTGAGCGGAGAAAACATCCCGGGTGGATGTTTTCGTAGTCGAACTTTCAAAAATCTGCAAAAAATTGCTGATTTTTGAAAGTCAAAACGCGGGGAGCGTTTTGAGGATCTCCGAACGGTTTGTGCAACCTCTTTGCTTTCGGACAGTCGAGACGCCTGTCCCTACGGGAAATTGAGCAAACCCGTAAGAGACCCGCGTCGCCACGACACAGGGGACAGTCCCGCAGTAACGTGTCCTGCGGACACATCACAGAGGACAGTCCCCGGTATCATGGCTCGCGCCCTTCGGGTTCGACTTCGCTCGCTGCTCTGCAGCATCGCTCCGCTCAGGATGACACTCGGGGGATGGCAGTCAATAACAAAAGCAGAAGCCCTGATAGACTTCTGCTTTTGCTTTGTTTTTTTGCTAATTCCGCAGCCCCCATATTTTTGTTTTGTTATGGGCAAGCTGTTCTTACTCAGCAAAATATTTTTCGATCTCCGCAAAGGTATCGCCGTAGCACAAGACGCAGCCGCCGTCCTTGAAGCCGACGAAGTGCATGCCGACGTAAAGATCATCGCCTTTTTTACTGCCTTCGCTCTTATAATCAAGCGCGACGCGCTCGATAATGCTATAGATGTAATAGGTATATGACGTACCGAGGATGGGCTTGTGTGTGGAAAGCGTGTAAACGTATGCGCGGTCCTGCTCGGGAGATACGATGACGTAGGTAGGACCAAACTCCTCGCTGTCGATAAATTCTATGGGATAGAACGTATAACCGTCTGCCTCCATTGCAGTTTTGACTGCTTCAATATCCACGCTCTTGATCTTTCTGTGCAGCTTTTGGGTGTTCTCGGTGGGCACCTCCAGAGGCTCCACGGTGCCAAGCTCAAAAAGCTCCAACAGATCCACGTGGCTGTTGTTTATTGTCATGATCAGACAATTGGAAATGCGGATGTATTTGGAATACAGGGAGTAATCGTCCGGGAAAATCGTGGCAGGGAAGATGGTGCCGATCACGTCTTGCACGTAGGCTTGCTCTGCCTGCTCGGCATTTTCAAATTCATAGATGGCAATGACTTGCTTTTGGTCGCCCGTGATCAGCTGATAGATGTGCGTGGCGGTGTTCCCGTAATAGTCGTCCGGTTCACTGCTTTGCAGCTCCCAGCCAGCCTCTTCTATGGCAGCGCGGATGGCGGTTGCGTCCACGTCGGCAACGTCCGCGTTGAAGTAGCAGGGATAGATGGTGGCTGTCTCCTGCTTACAGCCGACCAAGGCTGCGGCAATCAGAACGCCGAGTATGACAGCGCAAAGAATTTTGAGCATCGGTTGTAGTTTCATCGTGCTTTCCTCCGTGGTTGTGATTGTGTAGGGTCTCCAATTCCTATTGTATCATTTTTTTGTCAAGAGCTTGAACCCGGGATTGCGATTCACCCCGAGTGTCCCTACGGTTGATACGTATAGGAATAAATGCTCTTCACCTATATAGACGCATTTTTTATGCGAAGTGTGTACGGTTTTTCAAAAAAATTGAAAAAATTTCAATCTGCAAAGAAATCGTACACGATTTTATTGAAATTCTTTGCCTCCTCGTAGGCAGCGTGTCCGAGATTTTCGTAAAGGTGCAGGGGACAGCCTAACGCCTTTGCAAGCTGCTCGGCGGCATGCGCGCCCACCACCTTGTCCTGCGCCCCACCAATCACCAGCGCAGGGCAGGTGATCTTGTGCAGCTCGGCTGCCGTGTCGCAGCTCAAGCAGGATTTCGCCAAAATAATAAAGCGTTCCTTGTCCTTGGGTGTTTGCACCAGTGTCAGAAGCGGCAAAAGCGGCTTATAACGCTTCATATAGGCGGGGGAGTACATGCGCTGCGCCATATCGGCAACCAAGGTCTTAAAGTCGCCCTGCTCGGTCAGGCGCACCCAGGTGTCAATGGCATCGGTCACGGTGTCATTGTTCTTGCAAAGCGTGACGGCAAGCACCAGCTTGCGTACCAGATCGGGGCGTTCGATTGCTAAGGCTTGCGCGATCATGCCGCCCTGCGACACGCCAAGCACGCAGGCGTCGGATAAGGATAGCGCGTCCATGGCGGCGGCTGCGTCGGCGGCAAGGTCGCGCACCGTAATGCCTTCCCAAACCTCGGGGCGGCGGTCAAAGAGATAGACCTTGAAGTCCTTTGCAAAGCAGCGGTAGGCAAACGCCAAGGAGTCGGCAGCGCCGTCAATGCCGTTCGTGTTCAGCCCTTGGAGCATGATCAGCGGGCGCGCGCCCCTGCCAAACTCGATATATTTGAGCGTTGTACCTTTGATGGCAACGCTTTTTTGTTTGGATCGGTAGATCATACTTTCTCCTTTACGTGACGCAAAGAGCCGCGACGGGCGCGGCTCTTTTTTCATGGTTACAGGCTCAAGAGTACGTTTGCCAGGCGGGATGCAATGATTTCATGACCTGCATCGTTGGGGTGCAGACCGTCGGGGCAGTACGCTACGCGGTGCGCCTCCAGCTCGGGGCAAATCGAGCCTGCGGCGTACAGGTCGCATACGGGCAGGGAGTAGTATTCTGCCGCCTGACGGATGATTTCTACGTAGTCGCGCAGAATGGTGGTCTGGGTCACGGTGCCGTCGCGCGAGGTGCGGGTCTGGGGGATGTACTCATACCAGCGGTGCAAAGGCGTGACTACCACGATGGGGCAGGTGGGGTAGCGCGCAATCAGCGTCGAGAACAGGTCGTGGCACGCGCCCCAGAAGGTCTCGGGGGTGCGGTCATCGGGCGTGCCAAGCAGAGCCTGACCGTGACCGAAATCGTTAGTGCCGCCAAAGACCACGATGGCGTCCGCCTTTTCGGGCATATCCTTGACGCGCGTGATGAAATGCGCGTTGAATTCGGGAATCTCCAGAGGGGTGTAGCGGTCGGCAAGGCAAGTGCCGCCGATGCCGAAGTTGTTGGCTTCAGCCAAGCCGTATTTTTGCTTGATCAGCTGATGATATACCTTGTCGGGTGCGCTGGGGCCGTAGCCCTGCGTGATGCTGTCGCCCAAAAAATGAATGATCTTTCCTTGCAGTTCCATAAAATTCTCCGTTCTGCCGTATCGGCTTGTAAATTTCTACCTTTATTATATCACCGCTTGGCTGTCGTGTCAACTTTTGTTTTTTTGCCGAGCGTGAATTTTATGCAAAATCATGATAGGGTGTTGATTGTCAGGCAGCGAATGGCATTCTCATTGGGGGTGACCATTTTTCACTTGCCCATATCGGATGATCACACAAGTCGGACGCGCGAAAAAGCCGTCCCCTCAGGGGAAGGGGGCCCGCAGTGGAGCGAGAACGCAGTGAAGCGGAACGGTCGCGGGGAAAGGGGCCCAGCAAAAAGATTGGGCATGCATCATCTCTTAAAAAGCATGATAGCCATGCTGTTTTTTGTCCGTTGTTTTCTGTTGCCATTTCCCCGTGTGCCGAGTCCGCGTTGTTCAGGCCGCCCCTTTCCCCGCGGACACTCACTTCACTTTGTTTCGTTCGTTGCGGGCCCCCTTCTCGCTGCGGCTCGGTCACGCTCGGGTTCTGACATGCCACCGGCATGTCATTCATTACCCTCGCACCGCTTCGCTACCCAAAGGGGACGGCTTTTTTGCGCGCGTCCGTCTCGCTTAGTTGCCCTTTTCAATTTTACAGAATGAGCAATGTAAAAGAGGGACTGAAACAGTCCCTCTTGGGTAATTATATGTGCCGGTTATCCAAACACCAACATGGAAAAATACGTGACGGTCAAGGGACCGTTGTTGTATTTGATGCCGCACGCGCGTGCAAGCGCCCCTACGTCAATGCCGCACGCTTCCATGGAGCGGTGCGCACGCGCGGGGAAACGGCAGGGGGCATCGGGATAGGTGCAGGTCTTGCAAAGCGTGCAGCCGCCCGCACCGTATAAAAGGCAGGAGATGCCGTGCGCGTCCAGCAGGTCGGAAAGCGCGCGGTTGAAGTTTTTGTGATCCTCGGCAGCCTTTTGCATACCCTCCACGTCAAAGTCGTCCTCCAAGACGTGCTTTGTGGTAAAGATCAGCGCGTTTGTGTGCGCGTAGCATTCGTCACGCAAGTCCTGCCAATCGCCTACACCGGGCGGGCACGCCCAGCTTTTGCCGTACATGCCGCAGCGATTGGCAGCACACATGCCTCGCACGCCCTCGGAAAAGGGAATGGCGCGCGGAGATACCCACGCAAGCTCGTGCACAGAGCAGGGCAGGGACGGGTTGGATAAAAATTGTTCTATCAATTCTTTTTGCATGAATAGTCCTCCGAAAAGGGTGTTTTGATCCGATAGGACAGCAATCCGTAGGGCGGGGGGCTTGCTCCCGCAGAAAATGATTGCCTTGGTAACGTCATTCGTTTTTTATTCACGGCGGGAGCAAGCTCCAATGTCATTAAGTTAAGAAAGTGCTGCCGCAATGGGCAAGCAAATGATGCGGATATGCGCTATAAAGGCGTCACCCGGGGGGAAGCTGGCGCCGGAGGCGACTGAAGGGGAATGGGGAAGTTTAGGCTTGAACGATTATACCCGAACGGATAACCGTGCCGTTTTGCCCGCAACTCCCCTTCAGTCGCCTTCGGCG
>JAZOVZ010000094.1:0-8250 GCA_045658965.1 Eubacteriales bacterium | reverse complement strand
CTCACAGAACGACATGGCTACGATCCGACTTCCTGCCCGACCGGGGGTGTGGGTTGCGTGGCAGGAGCAAGCCCCTGCCCTACCGGGGGTGTGGGTTGCGCGGGCGAATCGTGCTTTGCCCCTACGGAAGGCTTTTTGCCTTGAATATACTGCTCCACGTACTGCTGGGCGGTCAGATGCTCCCATTTGTTTTCGGTCTTGGGCTGTGCGGGTGCGGCAATATCCATGCCCACTTGACGCTTTTGCAGCGATTCACCGCGCTCGACCGAGGTAAAAGCGTCCGAAACCGACGGCTTTTTTGCAGGGATCTGCAGCTCGGGGCGTGCGGTATTTTTCTCAAGTGCCTGTCTGACCGCGTAGTAAACGCTTTCAAACACAGGCTTTTCGTTGGTGAACTTGACCTCTAATTTTGCGGGATGCACGTTGACGTCCACACGGGTAGGGTTCAGCCCGATAAACAGCACGCAGCACGGGAATTTATCGGGTGCCATAAAGGAAGTAAACGCTTGCTCAAGGGCAGCTGAGGCAGTCTTGCTCTTGATATAGCGCGAGTTGATGAAGAAATTCTGGTAGTTGCGGTTGGGGCGCGCATTGTCGGGGCGTCCGATATAGCCCTTGACCGTAATGCCCTCGTATTCACCGTCCACCTCGATCAGTCTGGAGGCAAAATCCTTGCCGAACACCGCCCACACGGCACTCTTTAAGCTGCCGTCTCCAGCCGTTTCCAGCTTGACGTTGCCGTCGATGATCAGACGAAAGGCGATCTCGGGGTGCGAGAGCGCGATCTTTTCGACGTTGGCACTCACCGCCATTGCCTCGGTCACGTCACGCTTCAAGAACTTGCGACGCGCGGGCACGTTGGCAAACAGATCCTCGGCAATCACGGTTGTGCCCACGGCACAGCCGCGCTCCACGATATCCACGATTTCACCGCAATGCACGTCCATCTGCGCGCCAAGCGCAGCGTCGGGCGTTTTGGACATGATGCGCAGGCGGGAAACCGCCGCAATCGCGGCAAGTGCTTCACCGCGAAATCCCAGCGTACTGATGCCGTCCAGATCCTCTGCCTCGGAAATCTTACTGGTCGCGTGTCTGCGGATCGCCATGGGAAGATCCTCGGGCGGCATGCCGTGCCCATTATCGGACACGCGCATAAAGGTCACGCCACCGTTCTGAATTTCCACGGTGATGCGTGACGCGCCTGCGTCTATTGCGTTTTCCATCATTTCCTTGATCGCGCTCGCGGGTCTGTCCACCACCTCACCGGCGGCGATCAGATTGGCGACCTCAAAGGAAAGCACGTTGATCTTACCCATAGTGACTCCAAATTACATCAATCTTTTTTTCAAATCAAACAGGAAACTCATGCACTCGTAAGGCGAGAGCGTATTGATATCCACGTTTTTGAGCTGCTCGATCACCTGCTCGTTGATCTGATCCTCGATGGTGATGACGTCGCTCTCGACCTTTTCCGCAGGCTCTGCCGCGGAAATTGCCTTGGCGGTCTGCTCAACCGAGAGCAGCACCTGTTTTGCGCGCTTGATGACGTCGTTGGGCACGCCCGCCAGCTTTGCTACCTCAATACCGTAGCTGTCGTCGGTCGAGCCGCGCACGATCTTGCGCAAGAAAGTAATGCTGTCGCCGCGTTTCTTGGCGGCAATATTATAGTTGACAATGCCCTCGAATTCCTGCTCCATGCCCGTCAGCTCGTGATAGTGCGTGGCAAACAGGGTCTTGGCACCGATGCGGCGGCTGTGCGTATACTCCACAATGGCACGCGCAATGCTCATGCCGTCAAAGGTGGAGGTGCCTCTGCCGACCTCATCGTATATAATCAAGCTCTTCTGCGTTGCGTTTTGCAGAATGTACGCCACCTCGGTCATCTCCAACATAAAGGTAGACTGACCCGAAGCAAGGTCGTCCGACGCACCCACGCGGGTAAAGATCTTATCCACGATACCGATGCGTGCCTCGTTTGCGGGCACAAAGCTGCCGATCTGCGCCATGAGCGTGATCAGCGCAACCTGGCGCATATAGGTGGATTTACCTGCCATGTTGGGGCCTGTGATCAGCATCAGTCTGTTTGCGCCCGTGTCAAGATTTGCATCGTTGGGCACAAAATACGTATCCTTGACAAACTGCTCGACTACGGGGTGTCTGCCGTCCTTAATATAGATCGCGTCGCTTGTATCCACCTCGGGGCGCACGTACTTGTTGCGTGCGGCAACCGTGGCAAGAGAAAGATATACGTCGATCTTGGCAAGCAGCGCCGCCGTGCTCTGCACGCGCGCGCTGTTCTGCGCCACGTACGCACGGATCTGTTGGAACAGCTCGTATTCCAAAGCGCACACGCGATCGCCTGCGCCCAGGATCTTGGCTTCCATTTGTTTGAGCTCCTCGGTAATATAACGCTCACCGTTTACCAAGGTCTGCTTGCGGATAAAGTAATCGGGCACTTGATCGGTAAAGGAACGGCTGACCTCAATATAGTAGCCGAACACCTTGTTATAGCCCATTTTCAGCGTCTTGATGCCGGTGCGCTCGCGCTCGGCAGCCACCATTTGCTCTACCCAGGATTTGCCGTCATGCATGATGGTGCGCAGCTCGTCCACTTCGGCAGAATAACCGGGGGCGATCATGCCGCCGTCACGTACCGAGAAGGGCGGCTCCTCGCAAATGCCCGCGTTGATCCTGGCGCAAATATCCTCTAAGAGATCAAGCTCCCGATAGATACTTGCAAGCTCCTCACTCTTGCAGCCCTGCAAGAGTCTTTTGACCTCGGGCAGCACGGCAGCCGTATTGGCAACCGCACGCAGATCCTTGGCGTTTGCCGTACCGTACACGATACGGGTCATCAGTCTTTCAAGGTCAAGCACGTCCGAGAGCAACTCGGAAAGCTCCTCGCGCAGCATAAAGCTGTCGTACAGCTCCTCGATCGCGCTCTGTCTTCTATGAATGGTGCCCACCGAGAGAAGCGGGTGCTCCACCCAACTGCGCAACAGTCGCGCACCGGGCGAGGTCTTGGTCTTATCCAGTACCCAAAGCAAAGAGCCTTTTTTCTCTTTTGCGCGCATGGTCTCACAAAGCTCCAAATTGCGGCGCGTGTTGGCATCCATTTCCAGATACTGTCCGTCCGAGTACACCTGCAAGTCTTTCAGATAAGGCGACTCGGTCTTTTGCGTTTCGTAAATGTAGTCGATCAGCGCACCGACCGCACAGACAAGGGGCTTGTCCGCGGTATCCTGCGCTTTGACGCTCTCACCAAAACGGTCTTTGACGCGCGCAAGCGCATCCGCATATTCAAATCTGCCGGGCTGGTTGTCGCCGATCATAGCACCCAGTCTGTCCGAAACAAACGCTGCAACCTCGGGGATCGCCTTGCGCGACAGATTGGTGATCACCTCGCGCGGTGCGTAGGTGGCAAGCTCGTTGCAAAGTCTGGTCTGTGCACCCTCACCGTCAAAGGAGGTAGCGCAGATCTGCGCTGTGGAAACGTCCGCAAAGCAAACGCCGATCGCGTATTCGCCCACGTAGATCGCGCAGAGATAGTTGTTCTTTTGCTCCGAAAGCAACGCGCTTTCGATCACCGTACCGGGCGTGACCACGCGCACTACGTCGCGCTTGACAAGTCCCTTTGCTTGCGCGGGGTCTTCCACCTGCTCGCAAATGGCAACCTTGTAGCCCTTGGAGATCAGTCTGCCTATGTAGCTCTCTGCCGAATGGAAGGGCACGCCGCACATGGGCGCACGCTCGGCTTCGCCGCAATCCCTGCCCGTCAGCGTCAGCTCCAGCTCGCGCGGGGCGATGATGGCGGCGTCAAAAAACATCTCGTAAAAGTCGCCCAGACGGTAGAACAGCAGATGATCCTTGTATTTATTTTTGACCTCAAAATATTGCTCCATCATGGGAGTCATGGTCATATTCCTCGCTTTTCTCTAAAGTTAGTGAGAGCAGCCTCCGCCGCAGGTAGAGCAGTCGTGGGTGCAGGAAGAGGGCATTTCACCCGTGATCTCAAAGGTGATGGTGTTGTTGACCGCGTTCATGAGTGCATTGACCTCCTCTTGTGCAGCCTCCAGCTCCACGTAAACGGGGTGTGCCACGATCTGATCATAAAGCTGATTGATGCGATCCTGGATCATTTCAAGGAATCTCGCCTCAACGTCCTTCTGACCTGCGGTCTTTTCCAGCGCGATCTGCTGTACCTGATATTCACGCATCAGCGTGCGCAGCTCGCCATCGGTTTCGTATGCTTCCTTGGCTTTCGCCATGCGTACCAGTCTTTCGTCCTTCTTGAGCTCCTGTCCGAGCTGTGCTGCAAGTGCAAAAATTTCCATTGTTTTTATCCTCTTTTCATTTTAATACCAAATATATAATAAAATCTGAAATTTGCGCCAAGCAAATTTCTACCGCAACATTCCGCGCAAGCGGAATATTTCACTCGCGCTACGCGCGAATTTCACTTTCGCGCACGCGAAAATTTCACATTTCGCCATCGGCGAAATATTTCACTCAACGTCAGTTGACAATTTCGCCCCAAAGGGCAAAGGCATCGGCGCGGTCAATTTTCACGTTGACAAACTTACCGATTTGCTCGGGGGTTGCGGCAAAGAACACGATCTTGTTGCCCTCCTCGCGTCCGCTGTAAATGTCGGGGTTGTTCTTACTCGGTCCGTCGCAAAGCACGCGGATGGTTTTGCCCACCATGGGCTGATTCTTCTCCAGCGCAATATCGTGCTGAAGAGCTAACAGGCGGTCAAATCTCTCGCCCTTGATCTTAGGATCGATCTGCTCCTTTTCTGCCGCGGGTGTGCCCTTTCTGGGCGAGTAGATAAACGAGAACAGCATATCAAAGCGCACCGTGCTAAGGATCTCCATGGTGTCCTCAAAGTCGGCGTCGGTCTCTCCGGGGAAGCCCACGATAATATCCGAAGAAAGTGCCGCATCGGGCATCTTCTCGCGAATGTAGCGCACGATATCCAAATATCTCGCCTTGTCGTAATGGCGGTTCATCGCCTTGAGAATGGTATCGCTGCCCGATTGCAGGGGCAGGTGGAACTGATGCGCGATATGCTTTGAGCTTGACATGACGTCGATCAGCTTATAGCTTGCGTCCTTGGGGTGGCTGGTCATAAAGCGCAACACGTATTCACCCTCGATTTTGTCAAGCTCGGAAAGCAGATCGGCAAAATCGTAGTCCTTGCCCTTGGCGTAGGAGTTGACGTTCTGTCCAAGCAAGGTAATATCCTTGTAGCCGCGCGCAACCAGATCCTTGACCTCGGCTATGATCTCGTCCTTGTCGCGACTGCGCTCTCTGCCGCGCACGTAAGGCACGATGCAATAGGAGCAGAAATTGTTGCAGCCGTACATGATAGACACCCAGGCGCGATAATCGCTGGTGCGGGTGATGGGCAAGCCCTCGGCTACGACGTACTCGGTCTCCTCGGGGCAGAAAATGCGGCGGGAGCGCGCGATCTTTTGCCAGAGCAGCTCGGGAAAACGGTGCAAGGATGCCGTGCCGAAGGTCAGATCCACGTAAGGGTACTTGTGCTTGATGTCCTCGCGGCGGTGCTCCTGCGCTACCATACAGCCGCAAACGGCAATCAGCAGCGAGGGCTTTTTTGCCTTGAGGTGCTTATACTGCCCTACGATGGAAAGTGCCTTTTGCTCGGCATGCTCACGGATGGCACAGGTGTTGACCGCGATCAGATCGGCGTCCGCAGGGTCGTCGCAAAGCTCGTAGCCCATGTCCTGCGCCATACCCGCAAGCTTTTCGCTGTCCGCCTCGTTTTGCTGGCAGCCAAAGGTCAGCACAAAGCATTTAGGAGTGTGACCCAATACCTCTGCAAGCTGTCCCGTAAAGCCGCGCAGCTTTTCTATATAAACTTGTGCGTCTTTGTAATTTTGTTGGTTCATTTTTTGCAATATTCCTCAATTATTATAGTATCTCAATTTATTATTATACTACATAAATACGCGTATTGTCAAGGATTTTGTAAAATTGCATTGCAAAATGTAGCGGTAAATCGCTCCTTTGCTTCAAAATCCATGGCACCCGTATAAAGACTTTCCAGCTCGAAATGGTACTCCCCTGCGCGCATAAAGCTTTCACAGGCGGCATCGATGGCACTTTCGGCAAGCCGCCCCGCAAGCCGCGCCTCGCCTCTTACACCGCGCAAGGCATCGGGATCACACACGCGGCGCAGATCTATACGCTGCACGTCCTTGCCTGCGGTGCTTTGCACGTTGCTTGCCGTGACGCAAAGGCGGTTATCGGGAAAATACAGCGTGACGGTCTTATCCGGAAACAGCACGTGCGGTGCGCGACGCACGGCACACCCGCGCTCGCGCGCGATACGGTACAGCGCGTCCATAAGCAAATATTCCAAACCGTAAAAGGGTGCAAGCACCACAACGCGGTCGGCTGCACGCTCATAGGTGTCAAAATGCACCCTGCCCCGCATGCTGATGCAATCGCAAAGCCCGATGCGCTCGTTAAAATCTCTCCCCTTGGGATAAAGCCGCGAGATCTTGGCGGCAAGACGATTGATCTTGTCCCCATCCACGCAGGGCGCGATCAGACTGTCGCGACAAGTCAGCAGTTTGCCTGCCGCACCGAGATAGGCATAGCTGCGTTCAAAGCAGGCTTGCTTGTAGCGGTTCAGCGTGCGAATGCGCGCTGCATGCTTGGCAAGCTTTTCCCGATCCCAAAAGTCACCAAGATTGACGATGACGTCACGCACACCGGGCAAAGTCGGCTCCATGACGTGCGGTGCGGTGGCATCGGCAAGGGCGATACAGCCGTGTCGCGGATGGGTCAGTATCACCCCGTCAAGCGAGCCCGGATCGGACGAGCAGGCGTAATATTCCGCATGCCAGCCAAGCCGCGCCGCCTCGGTTGCCACGTCACCGATAAAGCGGCTCTTGCCCGTCCCGGGACCGCCCTTGATCATATAAAGCCGCGAAATGCGCGCATCTGCAAAGCACCGCTCAAAGTAGCTGACAAAGCCACACGCCGAATTGGCGGATGCAAAATAGATCTGTTTGCTGTTTTCTTGCATACAAATTCCCCTCTGTTTGGTATTTTTACTGCCATTGTATGCAAAAATGCGGCGAAATGACAAAGCTGTCAAAACAAAAAACGCCCAAAATTGAGCGCATATTTCCCGTAGCGGATAATCGAAAAACGCGGTTGCCCATACAGGCTAGCGTTATGTCTGTCTGTCCTTTTGCTCATTCACACATTTTTCGAAAAAATATGTTATAATAATTAAAAAGTTTTCATCAGAGTGTGGTGTAAGTGCAATTTTTCCCGTTATTAAGGGTGAAGGACTTCAAGAACACACGAAAGGAGTGTGAATTATGGAAGACAAACAGATAGTAGACCTATATTTTGAGCGCTCGGAGTCTGCTATCACAGAAACCGACAAGAAATACGGACGGTACTGCCATGCAATCGCATATCGCATTCTCGAAAATATTGAGGACGCAAAGGAGATCGTCAACGATACGTATCTCAAAACGTGGAATACCATTCCACCCAATCGCCCCGATCCGCTAAAATCCTACGTTGGGATGATAAGCCGTCAGCTCTCTCTTGACCGTTATGAGGGATACCACGCGCAAAAGCGCGGCGGGCAGGTGTCGATCGTGCTGGACGAGCTTACCGAGTGTATTCCCGTGGGTAACAGCGGTGAGGACATTGGCGAGAGTGTTGCCCTTTCTGAAGCGTTAAGCCGCTTTTTGCGAACATTGCCGCAAAAAACGCGGAATATCTTTGTTCGTCGGTATTTCTATATGAGCTCTGTTGCTGAAATTGCACGTGATTTTTCCATGAAGGAAAACAACGTGACAATGTATTTACTCCGCACTCGCAAGAAATTAGAGCAATATTTGAAAAAGGAGGGCTTTGATATATGACAAATACGAATTTGTTGCAAGCCATGGGGCGCATTGATCCCGAATTGATCGCAGATGCAGCACCCGACGTCGTGCATAAGCGTAAATCCAAGTTCAAATCAAGGTTGATTTGGATTCCTGTCGCAGTTGTGGTGTGCCTGCTTCTCTCTATTGTGGTTGGATCGGCTACACAAGACTTGACTGTCCGAGAGTTTCTTCTGTCTGTTATGGATCAATTCAATATGTTGAACCCTGGAGAATCTATCGAAGATGGTAATATTACAGTAATCAAAGGCGATGAAATGAGTGTTTTTTCATCCATGGAAGAAGCAGCAGCGCATTGTTCCTTTGATT
>JAZOVZ010000093.1:0-31102 GCA_045658965.1 Eubacteriales bacterium | reverse complement strand
GAGTATTACTTTGCGGAATTTCTCTCGCTTTTGGAGCTGCCCGATCCCGAGAAGAGATACATTGACGTGGTGTCCGACGTGCAAAAGGGAGACCCCGCACTACTCAAGGGCGGCAGACTCAAGCTGCCCCCCAATATGTGGTTCGTGGGAACGGCAAACAACGACGACTCCACCTTTGCCATTTCGGATAAGGTGTACGACCGTGCCATGGTCATCAACCTTGACAGAAAGACGCAGTTCTTTGAAGCCGTACCCTCGCCGCAGGTGCGCATATCCGCAGCGCAATTTGACGCCATGGTGGCACGTGCGCAGAAGGAATACGGCATGACGGCAAGAAATGCGAGAAGACTCAGAAAGCTGGACGCGTACATGATCGATAAATTCAAGATCACGTTCGGTAACAGAATTATGAAGCAGATCAGGCAGTATATACCCGTATACCTTGCCTGCGGCGGTGACGAGCTGGACGCCTTGGACGATATTCTGTCCAAAAAGGTGTTCAGAAAGCTGGAAGCACAGAACCCCATTTACGTACGCAACAGCGTGCAGGGGCTTTGCAACACGCTTGACGAGCTGTTCGGCTACGACCGCATGAAGCTGTGCAAGGAGTATTTGCGCAGATTCGAAAGAGCAGCGTGAGGTTGGTTGCGCTGTCGCGCAAATGATGTTGCGCCTTTGGCGCAAATGATGTGGCGGCAGAGCCGCCAATGATGTTGCACCTGCGGTGCAAACGATGTGGCGGCAGAGCCGCCAATGATGTGGGCTGACGCCCAATGATGTTGCACCTGCGGTGCAAACGATGTGGCGGCAGAGCCGCCAATGATGTGGGCTGCGCCCAATGATGTTGCACCTGCGGTGCAAACGATGTGGCGGCAGAGCCGCCAATGATGTGGGCTGCGCCCAATGATGTTGCGCCTTTGGCGCAAATGATGTGGCGGCAGAGCCGCCAATGATGTGGGCTGCGCCCAATGATGTTGCGCCTTTGGCGCAAATGATGTGGCGGCAGAGCCGCCAATGATGTAGGCTGACGCCCAATGATGTTGCGCCTTTGGCGCAAATGAAATTTGCCCAAAAGGGCAAATTTCTACCACAACGTTCCGCATAGCGGAACATTTCACTCGCGCAGCGCGCGAATTTCACTTTTGCGAACGCAAAAATTTCACATTCCGCTGTGCGGAATATTTCACTTCTATGAAAGGATGTCCGAGATGAACAGAAAATCTTCGACCGTGCTGTTTGGCAGCATTGTGATCGGTATTTTGATCATGCTGGCTATTTATATGGGTCTGATCGTCACGGGCGTGATCGATACAAGACCCTCCTCCTTGGTCGTGCAGATCGAAAGCGCGCAAAAGGAATTTGACGGATCGCCCTTGACTTGTGAGAAATACACGATCAAGAAGGGCGCACTGAAAAAAGGACACAAATTAGAGGTCACGTACGGTGTGCAGCAGACCGAGGTTGGCTGGACGGAGAACGTTGCCACGGTCAAGGTCAAGGATGCGCTGGGTGCTGACGTAACGAGCCATTACGAAATTGAGACCCGACCGGGCAAGCTGACCGTGACGCACCGCAAGCTGATCGTCAAATCGGGCGACACGCAAAAGGCATACGACGGCTTTCCGCTGACTTATGAGATGTGGGATCCCGTGCTGGGCACGCTGCCCGAGGGATATACCGCAACTGCCACCTTTACCGGATCACAGACCGTGCCCGGCTCGTCGGATAACAGCTTTGTGCTGACTATCCTTGATCCGCAGGGGCGTATTGCCAACGGCAGCTTTGAGATCACGTACAGATTTGGCAAGCTGACCGTGACCAAGCGTCCCATTACCGTGACCTCGTACGGTGCGTCCAAGATCTATGACGGCACACCGTTGCGCTATGAGAATTATACGGTGGACGGAGAGGTGCTTGCCGAGCATTATCTGGATATTTCCTTCCCGCACAGCATTATCGAAGTGGGCAGCATTACGAATAATATGTCCATACGCGTGCAGCAGCTGTACGGTGACGGCAGCATTGGCGGCGACGTGACCGACTATTATGAGATCAGCACGCGCGTAGGCTCTCTCAAGGTCGAGCCGCGTCCCATTGAGGTCTCTGCAAGCCCCTGCATCAAGCATTTTTCGGGCAATGAGCTGCCCGTGGGTGAATACTATATCACCAAGGGCTCGCTGGTCGAGGGACACGAGCTGTACGCCGAGGTTGAGGCAATCAAAAATGCCGAGGATACCGTGGAGTTTATGCTGCGCAGCGTCACGATCCGTGACGTCGAAGGCGGTCAGTACACGCCCGATTTCTTGCAGGGGAAGCTTGATATGACCAAGAATTACGAGATCACGTTAGTGCACGGCATTGACCGCGACCAGATGGAAAAGCTGATCTTCGTATCGGGCTCCATGGCAGCTCCCTATACGGGCGAGCCGCTGACTTGCGAGCAGTACGTGCTTGCCGAGGGGCAGATCGATCCCTTGTACGAGATCGTACCGCACTTTACCGGCTCGCAGACCGAGATCGGCTTCTCGGATAACACCTTTACCGTTTCCATCATCGACCCGACCACGGGCGAGGATATTGCATACCGCTATGATATTACTTACGAATACGGCACGCTGGAGGTCTACGAGACCGCACCCTCTACGGGCGGTGAGATCTCGGACGACGGCAGCCTTGACAATGATGCGCAGAATGCAGACGCCGTTGCAGCCCGCGTGTGGGCTGAAGCAGGCGGCAGAGTGTATCTGCGCTGGAAGAGCTACGGGGACTATTCCTTCCGCGAGAGCGCGGGTAACTGGGGCTGGGGCGACGCCATGGCGTACCCTGTGGCAGACGAGAATATGCTCTTTACCGTTGGTCAGGTGCTGGCAGCCAACGGCATCCTGCCCACGCAGTATCAGATCGAAATCTTGGGCAATCAGTTTTTGCTGCCGAACTACGTAGCTTTGGGCCCCGAGGGCGCGTATAACGACGTTGTGCTCTCGCCCTATACCGATTCGTATACGCTTTCCGGCTACAATTGGAGCTACAACTTTGCCGATGCGCTGCGATACGCTGCGCAGGGCTTGGAGGATGAGCAAAACAAGCTGTACACCGCGTTTGTGTACGAGCAGTATCTGTCCGTGCCCGAGAGCACCAAGCAGGCACTTTTGGCGTTTGCAGAGCAAAAGGGACTCCGCGCAGACAGACTTTCCGTCATTGATGACGTGGCAAACGCCGTACGCACGGCGGCTACCTATGATCTCGAATACCCCGCTTGCCCCGCAGGCGAGGATGAGGTGATCTTTTTCCTGACCGAGTCAAAAAGCGGTGTCTGCCGCCACTTTGCAAGCGCGGCAACCTTGCTTTACCGCTCGCTGGGTATCCCCGCGCGCTACGTGGTGGGCTACAGCTCCTACGCGGCAGGCGGTGCCTGGACCGACGTCAAGGGAGCGGATGCGCACGCCTGGGTCGAGGTGTTCATCACCGGACTTGGCTGGGTGCGCATTGATCCCACCCCCGCACTTTCAAGCACCCCCGACGACGCGCTGGTGCTGACGCCCATTAAGATCATGGGCTACTATACGGGTCTGCCTTACGTGGCAACGCCCGAAAACGTCATCATTTCGCAGGGCTCGCTCAAAGAGGGACATACTTTGCAAAACGTACAGGTCAGCGGTCAGCAGACCGATGCGGGCACGGGCGTTTCGGTCATTACGGACGTAATGATCGTGGATGAGAACGGCAAGGACGTGACGAGTGAATATAATATCGTGCTCCGTGACGGCATTATTGAGGTCAGAAAGCCCACGTTGGTCATCAGTGCCGCAAGTGCCAAGAAGGTATACGACGGCATGCCGCTGGAGAACGCGACCTTTACGCATTCCTTCAAAAATACCAAGCTGCCGTATACCGTAACTGCCTCGGTCAGCGGCCGGCAGACCGAGATCGGGCAGAGCGTCAACGAGATCGGCGAGGTCGTGATCACCGACCTGCTTGGCAGAGACGTGACGCATAATTTTGAAGTACAGAGAAATCACGGTACGCTCAAGGTGTACCTGTACGAGCTGACGGTCAGCTCGCAGGGCGCGAGCAAGACCTATGACGGCACGCCGCTGTCCGTTCCCGAGCTGAGCTTTGACGAGGGGGCGCTTGCCGCGCGCGGACACGTGCTTGCGTTTACCCTGCCTTCGATCACAAACGTGGGATCGATCTATAACACGCCCACCTGCCGCGTGGTGGACGGTGCGGGAAATGACGTGACGGCGCAGTACGATATCCGCATCAGCGCGGGCATTTTGCGTGTGAATGCCATCAAGCTGACGCTTGTGACCGACAGCGCGGAGAAGGTATACGACGGCAAGGCGTTGCGTGCAGATAGCTTTACCCTGACCGAGGGCGAGCTTGCTGCAGGGCAGAGCATCGCGTCCTATCAGATCAAGGGCAGCCAGACCAACGTAGGCGTCAGCGACGCAACGGTTTCGGACGTCGTCATTGTGGACGCTGACGGCAAAAATGTGACCGCAAACTATCAGATCACCATTATTTCCGGTACGCTGCGCGTGCTGGCACCTTAAAAATTTTTGAAATTTCATCCGGAGACATACTATGATGTACGAAGCATATGAGAAAAAAGTCAGAGGGTATCTCCCCCTGGCGCGCATATTCAAGATATGCGTCAAGTGTGCGGTGCTGCTGCTGATCTTAGGCGCAGTGCTGCTGCTTGGCTATCTCATGCTGCGCGGTATTCACTTCGGAGACTATACGCTGCAAAGCGAAACGGTTGCGTTTGGCGACAAGCCCGACTTTGATTGCTTTGTGCTGCTTGGCACGTACAAGTGTGAATATGCGCGCGTGGGCAGTGATACTTGGTCGGCAGACCAGCCCACCGCACCGGGCACGTACAGCGTGCGCGCGGTCATCACCAAGGGCTTTTTCGGCAAAAAGGTCTACAGCGAGCCGGGCACCGTCACGCTGTACCGCCGCGAGGTCACGCTTCGCCCCGAGGGCAAGAGTACCAAGTTTGAGTACGGTGAGGAGCCCGCATTCGGCAAGCATTGGCAGATCGACGGCGTGCTCGCCAAAGGGCACAGCGTCGATACGGCTGCGCTGTCCTATTTCACCTATGACGGTCGCGGCGGCGCGATCTGCCATATCGATCCTGCATCGGTAGTTATTCGTGACAAAAAGGGCAATGACGTGACCGCGGGCTACAATCTGAGCTTTACGCAGGGCACGATCAAGGTCAAATCCAAGCAGATCACTTTGGTGGTTGCGGATGAGATCAAGAACGGCAGACCCGTCAACATTACCAAGGTCTATGACGGCAAGAGTGCGAGCACGTCGCATTACGAGATCACCAAGGGCTCTTTGTACCGCGGTGACGAGATCGTGCTCACCCCGCACAGCGTTTCTGCTGACGTGGGCAGACACGACAACAGCGTATCCGTGGCAATCTTTAACGACGCGGGGCAGGACCGCACGGCGTATTATAATATAAAGGTAGACGTCTGCAAGGTGGTCATTGAAAAAAGACCGCTGACCGTCAGCACGCCCGACGTGACGCTGGAATACAACGGTATGCGCCAATTTACCGATCGGTATGAGATCCAAAGCGGCAGCATCGTGCAAGGGCAGTACGCAGAGTGCGTGCATAACGACAAGACCGGCATTACCGACGTGACCGCCCGTGCCGAGGAAAACCGCGTGCAGCTCAAGATCACCGAGAGCGGCAGGGACGTGACCAAGAATTACGATATCAAGTACCAATACGGCTCACTGACCGTCAAGCCGCGCAAGATCCATTTGCGCAGCGAGGACAGCACGGGTCTTGTCTATAACGGAAAAGAGCAAAGCTGGGCGAATTATCGCATCTACAGCGGTTCGCTTGGCGCGGGAGACAGCGTCAAGATCAAAAAGGCAGCTTCGCTGACCACGCCCGGCAGTATCTCTAACGAGCTGGATTTTGCCATCGTGTCAAGCAGCGGCAAGGACGTGACCAAGAATTACGATCTGACTGCGTCTTACGGCACGCTGACAATAGAAAAGGGCGCGTACCTGCGCCTTGGATTGCAGGATCTGGCAAAAACGTACGATGCATCCGCGCTTGACCCTTCCGATTATGACGTCAAGCAGCTGATCAGCGTGGTGAGCGGAGAGCTGTTCAAGAACGATACCGTTGAGATCGTCAGCACCTCGGGCACGCAGACCGAAGCGGGTGTGAGCACGTATACCGTGACCTACCGCATCATGCACAAGGAAGGACTTGGCAAGGCGGTGGACGCAACCGATTGGTATGCAAGTGCTTTGCAAAACGCGGGCAGGCTGACCGTCAACAAGCGCACCTTGGAGATCAAGTTTGATCCCATCACCGTGCAGTATACGGGTGCGGCGGTGACGGCACAGTACCCCAAGGATCTGTCCGAGAGAGAGCTGCGCGGCTTTGAGGGCAAGGGGCACAGGGTGGTGCTGGATGCAAACGCCTTTGCACAAAGCGTGACCTACACCAAAAACGGCGTACCCACATCCGCCCCCGTATCGATCGGCTCGTACGGCTATACCGTTCCCACGGATCTGTTCAAGGTCGTGCTGGATGACGGCAGCGGTGCGGACAGAACGCATAACTATGAATTCAAATTTACAGGCAATACCATTAAAATAAACGGCATCAGCCTGACGCTGCGCGCACCGAGCGGCAGCAAGGCGTATGACGGACAGCCGCTCGCCGCAGAAAGCTTTTCGCTTTCATCGGTGGAGGAGGATTGGGGGGCTGACGGCTACCGCGCCACCTACACTTTGTCGGGCAGCCAGACGGGCGCAGGCACGGGCAGCCTGAGCGTGCAAAACGTGCAGGTCTGGGATAAGAGCGGCAATAACGTAACGCAGAACTTTGAGATCAAGACGGTATCGGGCAAATTGACCGTGACGCCGATCTCGATCTCGGTCAAGACCTCGAGCGGCAGCAAGGTATATGACGGACAGCCCATGGAGAACGCCACGCAGGTGACGCTGACCGCGGGCAAGCTGATCTCGGGGCACACGCTGGGCGGTGCTGTCAAGGCGGATTATATTACCGACGTGGGCACGCATGACAACGACCGCATCACGCCCAAGGTCTATTCGGCTACGGGGCAGGACGTTTCGGGCAATTATCTGATCACGGTCAACCCCGGCAGATATACCGTAAAGCCCGCAACGCTGCATATCGGCACACCCTTGGTACAGGGTGAGTATTCGGGGCAGCCGTACGACGGTGAGTGTGACGGCACCTCGTCCGCCCAGGGGCTTGCCAAGGGGCAAAGGGTCGAGCTGAACGTGGTATCGGACGGCATCGAGCTGGGAAGACACCCCATGCGGGTCAAGGGCTATCGCGTGCTGGACGCACGCGGACGCGACGTGACGGGCAACTATACCGTCACGTGCGAGGACGGTCAGATCGAGATCGTGCCGCGCAAGATCACGGTGGTCACGGGCAGCAGTACCGTAGAGTACGATCAGGTGCCCGCACTCAGCCATAGGATCGACGTAGGCGGCTCGGGCTTGGTCGAGGGACACGAGATCCGTGCGACCTTTACCTATCCCGATGGCATTTGGGAGATCGGAACCTCGGTGCAGAATTCGCTGGAATCGATCCGCATCGTGGATGAGGGCGGCAAGGACGTGACCGCATACTATAAGATCAATCCCAACTACGGTATGCTGCGCGTTGCTCCCATCGATATCACCATCACGACGGGCAGCCAGACAAAGCCGGTCTACGACGGACAGCCCATCATGGCAAACTATTGCAAGGTGACCGACGGCAAACTGCTTGCGGGTCATAAGCTGCACGTGACGTACAAGTATGCGGACGGCGTTGCCGACGTGGGCAAATGGAAGAACGATCTGGCAAGCATCCGCATTACGGACAGCGAGGGCAAGGACGTGACCTACATGTACGCATGCACGGTAGATGCAGGCGTGCTGGAGATCACCGCACCCTACGTGCTGCCGCTGCAGACCTTTGATGCAGAAAAGGTATATGACGGCATGCCGCTCTCAAACGAGCAATATGAAATTTTAGGCGAGCTGCTGAGCGGTCACGAGGTCGCGGGGGTCAATCCCGTGAGCATTGACCTTGTGGGCGAGGTCGAAAACAGACTTTCGCTGATCATCATGGACGAAAACGGACGTGACGTCAGCAAGAATTACGAATTTTATTATGATGCAGACACGTTGGGTATGCTGCGCATCACGCACAGACCCATGACCGTCAGCGTGCCCGAGCACGTCACCATGACGTATAACGGCACAGGAAAGCTGGCGATCCCGCAGGAGCAGCTGACCTGTGACGGACTCGTCAAGGGACAGAAGGTCATGCTGCCTATGCACGTAGAGTCGCCCGAGATCGGTCGAAAGCAGGATTGCGAGCTGGGAGATCTGCGTGTGTACGACGCACGCGGACGTGACGTCACGCATTGCTATTACGTTTCGCTTGAGGGCGAGTGGCGCAGCGTGACGGTTGAACCCGCCGAGCTGCAGCTCTACCTGCCCGATCACTATACCAAGGAATACGACGGCAGGGGTGTTGGCGTGCTGCAGGCAGGCTACCGTCCCATGGGACTTGCCTCGGGACACCGCGTGGAGTACGTGGCAAGCGAAACGCCCGCTGAACCCGGCAGCTATACGCTTGCGTTTTCCGAGTGGGTGGTGTACGATCAGCATGGTAACGACGTCACCGCCAACTATACCGTAACGGCAAATACCTGCTCGGTCGTGCTGAGTCCGCTGCACGTCAAGCTGACCTCGTTGGATGCTTCGCGCCACTATAACGGTCAGCCCTTGACCATGCACGAGCTCAAGCAATATAAGCTGCCCGCAGGGTATACGCTTGACGTGGTATTCACGGGCTCGCAGACCGAGGTGGGCAAGAGCGATAACACCTTTGAGGTGACGGTATACGACGAGAACGGCAACGATATCACCGCGTACTGCACCTTCTCTCGGACGTACGGTACGCTGGAGGTCTGGGATCAGATCTCTCTGACGCTCAAATCTGACAGCGATATGATGATATACGACGGTACAACGCTTGTCTGCCATGAGCTTGGCGCATATAAATTGCCCGAGGGATACAGCCTGGAGGTATTCTTTACGGGTGAGCAGACCGAGCCCGGCATCAGCGACAACACCTTCTACGTCGAGATCTACGACGAGAGCGGTGAGGTCGTGACGGGCAGCTTTGATATCAAGTATGAGTACGGCAAGCTGCACGTGGTCAGAGCCGAGGATTGGGTCATTACGCTGGTTTCCAAATCCGCGTCCAAAAACTTTGACGGCACACCGCTGACCATGCACGAGCTGGAGGCTTACGAGCTGCCGCGCGGCTTCTATCTGGACGTGACCTTTACAGGAGAGCAGACCGCGATCGGTGCAAGTGCCAATACCTTTACCGCGCGCGCGTACAACGACGCAGGGCAGGAGCTGAGCGTGGTTTGCGAGTTTGGCACGCTGGAGGTGCGATTGGATATTACGGTCAACGCCTACGAAATGACCTACACCTATGACGGAACCGAGAAGAATTGCGAGGACGTATGGGTGCAGGGCTTGCCCGAGGGCTATTGGGTAGACGTGACGTTTGGCAAGGGCTTGACGGTGACCGGCACCAAGGACGTGGAGTTTGCCTCGGTGACTGTGTACGATGCCGAGGGCAACGACGTGACCGCGCAATGCAATCTGACGCTCAAGACCGCCAAGCTGACCGTGCAGCCCAGAACCCTGACCGTTTACGTATACGGACAGAGTGCGGACAGCATCGTGCCCGTGCAGGGAAGCCTTGTCAATGGGCACACCATGTTTGCCGAGTACGGCGAGGGCGGCGAGTGCTTTATTGAGATCACCGACGCACGCGGAGAGCTGGTGTACAGCAACCGCGGCGATTCCCCCGTCAGATATACGCTTTATGAAGTGATCATCCAGTACGGATAATCATCTTTGTAGGGCGGGGGCTTGCTCCCGCAGCAAAATAGAGAAAACCCTCGCGAAAGCGAGGGTTTTTGCTTCATTATTTCTTTTTCTTTGGCTTTGCCCAGCCCTCTTTGTAGGTGGGCTTTTTCTTTGCCGGTGCTGCAGAGACAGCGGGGGTACTTGCCTTGCTTGCGGGCTTGCCCTGCACCTTTGCGGCGGGCTTTTTGCCTTGGGTTGCAGGCTTACCCTGCGCGGGTTTGCCTTGCGCAGGCTTGCCCTGCGCCTTGCCCTGCGGCTTTACGCTCTTGCCGGCACCGCCGCCTGCGGGGCGCACTAAGCATTCTGCCGTGTAGCCGATCAGATCCTCTCTGCCTGCCTTGATCAGCGCCTCGCGCACCATGGGCGCGTTCTCGGGGCGGTTATATTGGAGCAGTGCGCGCTGCAGCTGCTTTTCGTGATAATCGGTCGCCACGTAAACGCTCTTGCAGTCAAGCGGGTTAATGCCCGTGTAGTACATGACGGTGGACGCCGTGCCGGGGGTGGGATAGTAGTCCTGCACCTGTTCGGGTGCGTAGTGGTGACGCTTGAGGCACAGCGCAAGCTCGACTGCGTCGTTCAAGGTAGAGCCCGGGTGACTTGACATGAGGTAGGGAACGAGATATTGCTCCTTGCCGCACGCGGCGCACAGATCAAAATACTTGTCGCGGAACTGCTCGTAAACCGTGAAATCGGGCTTGCCCATGGCACGAAGCACGGGCGAGGAGCAATGCTCGGGCGCGACCTTGAGCTGACCGGACACGTGATCCTTGACCAACTTCTTGAAAAATGCGTCGTCCTTGTCAAGCAGCAGGTAATCAAAGCGGATGCCCGAGCGGATAAATACCTTTTTGACGCGGGGCAGGGCTTCAATTTGCTTTAAGAGATCGATATATTCGGTGTGATCCACCTGCAGATTGGGGCAGGGCTTGGGAGCAAGACACTTTCTGCCGGGGCAAACGCCGTCGGTCAGCTGCTTTTGGCATGCGGGGGCACGGAAGTTTGCGGTCGGTCCGCCCACGTCGTGAATATAGCCCTTAAAATCGGGCATTTCGGTAATCTTCTTGGCTTCCTCCACGCAGCTCTCGATACTGCGCGAGCGCACCGTGCGTCCCTGATGGAAAGCAAGCGCGCAGAAGTTACAGCTGCCAAAGCAGCCGCGGTTGTGCGTGACCGAGAAGCGCACCTCCTCAATACCGGGCACACCGCCGTCCTTTTGGTAGGACGGGTGATAGGTACGGGTGTAGGGCAGGGAGTAGACGCGGTCAAGCTCCTCGCGCTCAAGAGGCGGCATGGGCGGGTTTTGCACCAGCATCTTGCCGTCGTACGTCTCGCAAATGGCTTTGCCGGTAATGCTGTCCTGATTCTTATACTGTACACCAAAGGCTTTTGCATAGGCTGCCTTGTCGGTTTTGAGCTCGTTATAATCAAAGGTAGCCGCTACGGGGAAGTGCACCGTGTCCTCGGGCTTACCTACCCATACCGTGCCGCGCACGTCGCGGATCTTTTTGATCGGCACTCCCTTGTCCAGCAGTTGTGCCAGACGCACGAGGATCTTCTCTCCCATGCCGTAGGTCAGAATGTCGGCGCGGCTGTCGACCAGTAGCGAGCGGCGCACGCGATCCTCCCAGTAGTCGTAGTGGGCAAAGCGGCGCAAGGAAGCCTCCAAGCCGCCAAGGATGATCGGGATATCGCCGTACGCCTCGCGGATGCGGTTGGAATATACGATGGTTGCGCGGTCGGGGCGTGCGCCCATCTTGCCGCCGGGGGAATAATAATCGTAAGTACGCTTTTTCTTGGAAACGGTGTAGTGCGCCACCATGGAGTCAATATTGCCCGCCGTGACCAAAAAGCCAAGGCGCGGACGCCCAAAGGTGCGAAAGGCATCGGCACTTTTGTAATCGGGCTGGGAGAGGATGGCAACGCGGAAGCCTGCGTCCTCGAGCACGCGCGAGATAATGGACACGCCAAACGAGGGGTGGTCCACGTAAGCGTCACCCGTGACGTATACGAAATCGGGGGCATCCCAGCCAAGAGCCGCCATCTCGGCAGCGTTTATGGGGAGAAATCCGTTGTTTTTGCGTTCAGACATGGATGTAATTTCCTATCGGTTTTTATTTTTGGTAAAGAGGCGAATGATCATGGAAATGATCTTGGGGGTCTTGACGGTCACGACCTTCATAGCAAGTCTCCTTTCGGCTTTTTGCTAAAAGGATATGCAAATGGGGAAAAAGTGTTACGCCTCGCGCGATTCAATGATATAAAGTCCGCCCTTTTTGACCGTGACCATGGCGCAGTTGCCCGTGATCTCGTTGGAAACGGCAAATTGCAGCCTGCGGTGCACGGGCTGCTTTTTGAGCTCGTACTTGCAGCCTTGCACGCTGACGCCCTTGCAGGTGTCGTCCGCTGCAATCAGCGAAAGGTATTTGTATGCGCTGCGCATGATAATGATACCGGAATTGCGGATAAAGCGCGCGCGGTTTGCGCCGTCGGTGATGTATCCGATCACGCGGCGCGCGTACAGATCCTCCAAGATGCAAAGGTTGGCAAGCGTGTGGTCAAGGCGACCCGAAAGACCGCCTATGAGAATGATCTCGTCTGCACCGCGCGCGATCGCCGTCTCAATGCACACCTGCGAGTCGGTCAGATCCTTTTCTGCGGGCAGCTCGATCAATTCGATGCCGTCGTCAATGTGCTCCTTGGGAAAGGAATCAAAGTCGCCAACAGCGATATGTACGGGGTGCCCGAGCTTTTTTGCGTTTTGATATCCGCCGTCCGCGGCAATGCAAAGGTCACCGTCCGCGGGGCGTTCGGTCATGTTTTCGGGGCAAATGCTGCCGCCTACGTAAATAAACGCACGCATAAATTTCTCCTTAATTATCCCAGTCGTGCTTGTTTTTAAGCACGTCGTAAATGGCAACAAAGCTGTCGTGGCGCGATTTTGCAATCTCGCCTCTCTTGACGGCTTCAAGGATCGCGCAGCCCTGCTCCTTGGTGTGGGAGCACTTGGTAAAGCGGCAGTTCCCCAGATGCGGCGCAAACTCGCGCATGGTCAGGGGGAGATCCTCTTTGGTAAAGAAGTTGAAGCGGGCAAAATCCAGCATGGAAAAGCCGGGGGTGTCGGCAATGTAGCCGCTTTCGGTGCCCGGCATGCTGAAAAGCTCGACCGTGCGCGTTGTGTGTCTGCCTCGCTCGATCTTGCGGCTGATCTCGCTTGTCTGCAGATCAAGCGCGGGGAAAAGCGCGTTGAGCAGCGTGGATTTGCCCACGCCCGAAGCACCCGCAAAGGCGGAAATGCTGCCCTCGCAATGGGTCTGCACGTATGCGCGCAGGGCGTCCACACCGTAGCCGTCCTTGCTGCAGGTGCAAAAGGTATCAAAGCCCGCGCCTGCGTAAAGCGCGTGCAATTCTTCTGCGTAGTCGGGGTTTGCGTCGTATTTGGTCACCACGATGACGGGGGTGATGTGATGGTGCTCGAGGATGCAGATCAGCTTGTCCACGGTCTCCAAGACCGGCTGGGGCTTGGCGGCGGCAAGCGTGACGAACATGTAGTCAAGGTTAGATAGCGGGGGACGGATGAGCGCGTTTTTGCGCTCTTCGATATCCGAGATCATGGCGTCGCCCGTGGGGTCAAACTCCAAGGACACGATATCGCCTACCAAGGGAGTCAGATTTTCATGCCGAAAAGCCCCCTTTGCACGGCAGGCAACGGGGGTATCCCGATCGGGGAGCTGCACTTGATAAAGGCCGCCCACGCCCTTGATAATTCTTCCGGAGTTGGTGTTTTCCATGTATGATAGATCCTTTTGTTATGATTGCGATTTTTGATCCGCGCGGCGCAGCTGTCCGCAAGCGGCGTTAATGTCCGCGCCCAGCTTTCTGCGCACCGTGGCACGCACGCCCTTTTTCTCCAAGGTGGCGGCAAAAGCCTTGATCGCCTTGTCGTCCGAGCGGTCAAAGCCGGTCTCCTCCACGGGATTGACGGGGATGAGGTTGACGTGAATGGGCATGGTATCCGTGCGCGAGCGCAGGCGGGAGTTGAGTACGTTGGCAAGCTGCTCGGCAGCGGCTGCCGAATCGTTTTTGCCGCGGATGAGCGTATATTCAAAGGAAATGCGTCTGCCTGTGGTGGCAAAGTAGTCCTTGCAAGCCATAAGAAGTGCATCCACGCCCCATTTGTTGTTGATGGGCATGATGGACGAGCGGGTGGCGTCGTCGCAGGCGTGCAGGGAGATGGAAAGCGTGATGGGCAGGTCGTGCTTTGCAAGCTCATAGATCTTGTCAACCACGCCGCAGGTGGAAAGCGAGATGTGGCGGTAGCCGATGCAGATGCCGCCCTCGACGTTGACAAGCTTTAAGAACTTGACCACGTTGTCAAAGTTGTCAAGCGGCTCACCGATACCCATCATGACGATACCGCCGATGCGGGCCCCGGGGTCGTCGGCAGCAATATCCTTTTGCGCGGCAATGACCTGACCGATCAGCTCGGCAGGGGTGAGATCGCGCACTCTGCCGCCAATAGTGGAAGCGCAGAATTTGCAGCCCATGCGGCAGCCCACCTGCGAGGAAATGCAGATGGTGGAGCCGTGCTTATAGTGCATGACGACCGATTCCACGCAGTTGCCGTCCGAGAGCTCAAAGAGGTATTTGATAGTGCCGTCAATGGCGGACACCAGCTTGCGGCGCACCGCGGGCAGGTGATAGGTGGTCACGTCCGAGAGCTTTGCCACGGTCTTTTTGCCCACGTTGGAGATCTCGGCGGGCGCAAGACCCTTGTGCAGCCCCTCAAAAAGCTGACGCGCGCGGTATTTTGGCTCACCGAGCTGCGCCATTAAGGCTTCAAGCTCCTCGGGGAGCAGGGAGAGTATGTTTTCCATATGATTTTCCTTACGTTTTTTTTGGTGGATAGCACAAATGAATAATAGTGTGGGGGTGCCCCTCGTGTCATCCTGAGCGGAGAAAACATCCCGGTGCGGATGTTTTCGTAGTCGAACTTTCAAAAATCTGCAATAGATTGCTGATTTTTGAAAGTCAAAACGCTTGCAGCGTTTTGAGTATCTGCGAGGGGTAGGTTATTCGCCCGTAGATCCCGCGCTGACGCGCGCCCCTGCGGGGTTCGACTCCGTCATTTCGCAACTTATTGCGAAATTCCTCCGCTCAGGATGACACGGGCGATTTATTTCTCTGGGCGTTATTTAGTATCTTCAATCGACTTTGCGCAGCTTTGCAATAAAGAACCCGTCGGTGCCGTGTGTGTCGGGCAAAAGCGTCAGCATGCCGCCCTCGCTTTGAATGCTGCCCACGCAAAACTCCTCTGCGGCAAAGTCGGGATGGGATGCAAGAAAACGCGCCACGTTGCGCTCGTTTTCCTCGGGGAAGATGGTGCAGGTGGAATAGACCAGCACGCCGCCGTCCTTGACGTAGCGGCAGCAGTTCTCCAAAATCGCGTACTGGATATCGGGCAGCGCGGCTGCGTCCGCAAGATCCTTGTAGCGGATCTCGGGCTTCTTGGCAAGCACGCCAAAGCCGGAGCAGGGCACGTCGCAAAGCACGCGGTCGGCTTTGCCCGCAAGCGCGGGATCGTGCGCGCGTGCGTCGCGCTCGCAAACGTCAATGATGGAAATAGAGAGGCGCCCTGCGCCCGATTGAATCAAGGAAAGCTTGCTCTGGTGCAGATCGCAGGCAAGAATTTTGCCCTCGTTGCGCATCTTGATCGCTGTACCAAAGGTCTTGGAGCCGGGGCAAGCGCAGGAGTCGATGACGAAATCACCGGGGCGTGCATCCAGAACCTCCACGCAGATCTGCGAGGCAAGGTCCTGCACGAACACTTGTCCTTCTGCCAGCTGGGGAGAGCCCGAGGGCACAAAGTCGGGCACGCTGAGCGCGGTGGGGAGCACGCTTGATTCGCGCACGCGGTAGCCCAGTGCGCAAAGCTCGCCTGCAAACTCTTCGGGCGAGATCTTGAGCGTGTTGACGCGCAAGGTCACGGGCGGTGCGTGTCCAAAGGCTTCCATAACCGATTCGGCACGCTCCATGCCGAAAATCTCGCAGAGCTTTTTGCAAAGCGGTACGGGGATGGAGTAAGTAACCGACAGGCTGCGGTAAGGATCGCTTTGTCTGTCGGGGAAGGAAACGTCATTGCCGCGGCGCGTGTATTCACGCAAAACGGCATTGACAAAGCCGCGCGCACGGCGGGGCGCAAGAGAGACGGTCTCGCTCACGGCAGCGTGTGCGGGAATGCGGTCAAGGTAACGCAGCTGGTAAAGCCCCATGCGCACAAGATTGCGCACCGTACCGTCCAAGGCTTCCATGGGGCGCGAGGAAAGCGCGTCCGCAATATAGTCCAGCGTCAGTCTGCGCTCGGTCACGCCGTACACAAGTATGGTCACCAGCGCCTTATCGGGCGCGGAAAGGTTGCTTTTTTTAAGCGCCGAGTCAAGGGCAAGATTGGTGTACTGTCCTGCCGAGTCGGTGCGGTTTAGGATCTGCAGCGCAAGGGCGCGTGCGGGATTGAGGTTTTGTTCCATCAGTCACGACCTCGTCTGCCGCCAAAGATCAGCAGCAAGCGCAAAAGCTGTGCAAGCGAGGTGGCAAGGGCTGCCACGTAGGTCACAGCTGCAGCAGTCAGTACGCGCTTGGCAGCGTCCAGCTCCTTAAGGCTCAGCGTGCCCCAGCCGTCAAGAATGGTCAGCGCGCGGCGCGAAGCGTTAAACTCTACGGGCAGGGTGATGAGCTGGAACAGCGTGGAGAACGAAAACAGCGCAATACCGCCCACCATGAAAAAGTCGGAGATGGGGGATGCTGCCTGAATATAGAAATACGAGATGAACAAACCGATCATAAACAGGGGCATGGCGAGCATTGAGCCGATACGCGTGACGGGGATGATGGCGGTGCGCACGCGGATGGGGAAGTAGTCCACGCTGTATTGCACGGCATGTCCCGCCTCGTGTGCTGCAACGCCCACGGCTGCGGCGCTTGTGCTGTCGTAAACTGCCTCGGAAAGGCGGATGACGCCTGCCTTGGGGTCGTAGTGGTCGGTCAGATGACCGCGCACGCGCTCGATCGAGATGTGGTAAAGACCGCTATCATCCAAGATCTTGCGTGCCGCTTGCGCGCCGGTAATGCCGCGTTCGGTCTTGATGCGGCTGCACTGCTCAAAAGTGGTCTTGACGCGGATCTGCGTCAGAATGGCGAAGATCATCGCGGGGACCAGGACGATCAACGTGATATCAAAGAAAGGGTAATAGAAAAACATAAGCTACCTCCGTTATGAGAGCAGATCGCCAAGATTCAGCTTTCTGCCTCGGATGTAATCGGCTGCGCCCATGCGCTTTTTGCCCTCGGGAATGATCTGCGTCAAAGCCAGCGTGCCCTTGCCGCAAGCAACTAAGATCTCACCGTCAAGCCCTACCACCGTGCCGGGGGCTGCGGAGTGCACCTTGTCCTCGTCGTATACGCGTGCGGCGTATACCTTGAGCAGCGAGCCGTTCGGCAGGTGCGTAAAGGACAGCGGAATGGGCGAGGTGCCGCGGATGTGGTTGTGCAGCGTGCGCGCGTCAAGCGAAAAGTCCAGCAAAAGATCGCTCTTCTGGATCTTTTCGGCGTAGTTTGCAAGGCTGTCGTCCTGCTTTTCGGGCGCAAGCGTGCCCGCGTACAGCGCGTCCAGCGTGTCAAGCATGGTCTGCGCGCCTAAGAGCCCCAGCTTGTCGTGAATGGTCTCAAAGTTGTCGTCGTCCAGAATGGGCAATTCTGCCTTGAGCAGCATGTCGCCCGTGTCCAGCCCCTCTGCCATGTACATGGTGGTAATGCCGGTGGTGGCACAGCCGTCCATAATGGCTCTTTGCATGGGCGCAGCACCGCGGTAGGCGGGCAGCAGCGAGCCGTGCACGTTGATGCAGCCGTGCTTGGGGTATTCCAGCACGTTAAGAGGCAGAATTTTGCCGTACGCGACCACGACGATCAGCTCGGGATCGATCTCTGCAAGACACGCCGCAAATTCCTCCGAGCGCAGCGTTTTCGGCTGATAGACGGGAATATTATGCTCTTGGGCATACACCTTGACGGGCGTGGGCAGCAGCTCATAGCCGCGGCCGCGCGGCTTGTCGGTCTGGGTAACGACGCCGACTACGTTCTCTCCGCGCTCGACCAGAGCCCTGAGCGTAAAGACCGCAAAATCGGGCGTGCCCATAAAGAGTATTTTCATATCGGGCACCTCTTATTCTTCCATAACTTCCAAAGCGTTATCAATAAACAGCACGCCGTCCAGATGATCGATCTCATGGCAGAATGCGCGTGCCAAGAGCCCGCTGCCCGAAGCCTCTACGACTTCACCTGCGCGGTTGGTGTAGCGTACCGTGACGTGCATGGGACGCTTGGTCGTGCCCCACTTGCCGGGCAGAGAGAGGCAGCCCTCGGTCTCCTCCTGCGTGCCTGCGCGGGCAATGATCTTGGGGTTGATCATTTCGTAAACCTCGCCGGGCTCGACCTCCACGACCGCAATGCGGCGCAGAATGCCCACCTGCGGTGCTGCAAGACCGCAGCCGTCGGCGGCGCGCATGGTCTCCACCATGTCGTCAAGCAGGGTGATGATGCGGGGGGTAACGGTATCGACGGGACGGCAGGTCTTGCGCAGAGTGTCGTCGCCGTATTTGACAATTTTCAGTTTAGCCATAGGTAAGGTGCTCCTTCAAGTAAATATTATAGGGATGACGGATTGAAATCTATTCCGAGGACGGGTGCTTTTGAACCGTCCTTGCCAAAGCGGATGAGAATTTTGGAGAAAAGCTCGCGAGAGCGTTTGTTGAGCCTGCATTTGATGACCAGGCGCATGCGGTATTTTTCCTCCACGCGATATACGGGGGCTTCAAACGGCCCGAAGATCATCATGGGCACGTCGCAAAAGTCCTCCGAGCCCAGTCGGTCCAGCTCCTCGCGCAAGCGCACGGCGTGCTTGAGTAGCTCTTTTTCCTCGGCGCAGGTCAGCGTCAGCAGCACGATGTCGCAATAGGGCGGGAAGGTGAGAAGGCGGCGCAGCTTGATCTCGCGCTCAAAAAAGGTGTGGTAATCCTGCGCACACGCCAGAGTAATGACGTCGTTGTCGGGATTGTTGGTCTGAATAATGGCGCGTCCCGGCACGTCACCGCGGCCCGCGCGTCCGATGACCTGCGTCAGCATGGCGAAGGTGCGCTCCGAGGCGCGGTAGTCGTCCACGTAAAGCGAGGCGTCTGCCAGCAGTACGCCCACCAGCGTGACGTCGGGGAAGTTGTGCCCTTTGGTCACCATCTGCGTGCCGATCATAACGTCGGCTTTGCCGTCGCGGAATTCGCCAAGCAGCTTATCCATGGAGAATTTTGCCTGCGTGGTGTCCGCGTCCAGGCGCATGACGCGCGCGTCGGGCAAGAGGTATTCCAGCTCCTGCTGTACGCGCTGCGTGCCAAAGCCGGTGTGACGCAGGTGGGGGGACGAGCAAGAGGGGCATTTTTGCGGCACCTGCAAATGTGTACCGCACCAATGGCAAACCAGCTCACCGTCGGTATACGTGCCGTTTTTGACGTGGTAGGTCATGGCAACCGAGCAATGCGGGCAGGTCACAGCCGTACCGCAGGATGCGCAGGAGATAAAGCGGTGGTAGCCGCGGCGGTTCAAGAACAGCACGGCTTGCTTGCCGTCCTTGACCGTTTGGTCCAGCGCGTCGGTCAAAAGCAGCCCCAAGGGTGAGGTAACGCCTGCAGCCGCCCCTTGGCGCATATCGGCAATCGTGACCTCGGGCAGTCCCGTTTTATTGTAACGCTCGGTCAGCTTGATCAGCGTATAGGTGCCTGCCTGCGCCTTGGCGTAGCTCTCCAAGGAGGGGGTAGCGGACGCAAGCAGTAAGAGTGCTTTGTTGTGCGCGCAACGCCAGCGTGCGACGTCGCGTGCGTGGTATTTGGGATCCTGATCGGATTTATAGGTGTGCTCCTGCTCCTCGTCCATGATGATAAGGCCCAGGTTGGGCACGGGTGCAAACACCGCGGAGCGCGTGCCGATGACGAGCTTGGCTTTGCCCTCGCTGATGCGGGCGTAAGCGTCCTGTCTCTCGCCTGCGGAAAGCGCGGAGTGGATCACGGCAACCGTGTCACCGTAGCGCGCGCAAAACAGCGCGACCGATTGCGGCGTCAGTGAAATTTCGGGCAGCATTAAAATCGCGCCCTTGCCCTCGGCTAAGATCTTGTCCAGCAGCTTTGCCATAACGTAGGTCTTGCCGCTGCCGGTCACACCGAACAGCAAAGCCGCCTTTGCCTCGCCCGTATCGGCAAGGTCGCAAAGCGTGCGTACCGCCTCGGCTTGCTCGGCGTTGAGCACGGGATCTGGCATAGGTGTAAAGTCTGCGGGCACGGCGTAGGGGTTGCGGTAAATTTGCTTTTTTTGGGTGGCAAGAATGCCCTTGTCACAAAGTGCCTTGAGCTGCGCAGCTCCCGCATCGGTGCCGCGGCACATCTCGTCCTTGTCGGCGGGGGAGTCAAGCTCCATCGCGCGCGCAAGGAGGGCTTTTTGCTTTTGCGAGGTCAGGCGCACGGGTGCGGTCTTATCGCCGTCCAGCATGCGCTGCGCGTCCTCGCGGGAAACGCCCAACGAATACAGCGTGGTGAACACGCCCGCAGAGCCCTCTTTTTCCTCGGCTTGCTTGATAATCAAGCCCTTATCGGCAAGAGCGGACACGGTGGCAAAGACTCCCGCACCGAATCTGGCGCGCAGCGCGTTGATGCTGACGCTTTGGCGTGCGGAAATATAGTTGAACACCATCAGGTGTGCCGTATCAAATTTTTTGTCTATATCCTGCGCGTGCACGTCGGGCGCGGGGGAGTAATAATCCACCAAGTGTGACATGGCAGCCGAGGGAATGGCACAGCGTACCGCCTCGCCCACCGTGCACAGCGTCTGCTCGTGCAGATAGAGGCACAAGGAAAGCATTTCCCCCGATAAGCAAATCCGCTCGGAGCACAGGCCCGCGATACTCTTGATGTGCTTGGCAGTCGTCTCGTTGTGAACGGTGGCGACCAAGCCGATCTGTTTGCGGTTTCCGTGTCCGAACGGCACAGTGACAAACACGCCCGGTGTTACCGCGGCGCGCAGGTCTTGGGGGATATAGTAGTCGTAGGAGGCGTCGATGCAATAGGGGTTGTCTAAGATATAGACGCCCGCGTACTGCGCCGCGCCTTGATTACCCATCACAAAAAATTCTCCTTTTTGGGACAGGCTTACTCAAGCACCTCTTCGGGAGCTTCTCTGACGATCTTGTATTCACCCTTGTGAATACGGCCGATCGCGATCTTAACAGCCTTTTCGTCTCTGACTTCCTTGTCGATCATGGTGTTCAGGGGCTTGTCGGTCTCCTTGTTACCGGTCATGGAAGCCTCAGCCTGCTCGCGCTGCTTGACGTACTCGCCGGTAATGATGCGTGCGCACTTTGCCGTTGCGATAGCGAGCTCATAGCGGTTAAATTCGTTCTTGGTCAGTTCGTTGATAGTAGGATAAAGCATAGTTAATTCCTTTCAGAAAAATTTCGATATATTTTGGTGTTGTTAAAACGATTTGGGTGTGCGGCTTATTCTTCCTCTTCGGGCTCGTCGTCATAGTCCTGATCGCTGGTCAGGCGGTTTGCAATGGTCTCTGCCTGCAGGGCGGAGAGCACGACGTGGTCGGAGTCGGTGATAATGACCGCGCGGGTCTTTCTGCCGCAGGTGACGTCGATGACGCGGCCTGCATCCTTTGCGTCCTGGATCAGACGCTTGATGGGAGCGGAGTCGGGGCTTGCCAGCGTGACGATGCGCTCCACCGCCACCATATTTCCGTAGCCTACGTTGATAAAGTTCATAGTGTTCCTCCATGCCGCCTACGGCGGCTCGATTAGTGTTGAAACTTCACCGTGGAGCTTCGCTCCGAAAATGGGTTGGGACCCATTTTCAGGTGAGGTTTATGCGTGAACAGCAGACAAAACGGTAAAACAGAGTGAACCTTCACGCAATTTACTCGATGTTTTGGATTTGCTCGCGGATCTTTTCAAGCTCTGTCTTGACCTCGACCACCAGCTTTGCAATGGCGGCATTGGTGCACTTGGAGCCCGTGGTGTTGATCTCGCGGTTGATCTCCTGCAAGAGGAAATCGATGCTGCGTCCAACGGGTTGATCCGAAGAGAGGTACTGCTCAAAGGCAACGAAGTGGGAGCGCAATCTCACCAGCTCCTCGTCAATGGCAACCTTGTCCGCGTAGATGGCGCACTCGGTCAAAAGGCGGTTTTCGTCCACCGTGATCACGGCGTCGGCAAGCACCGCGCGAATCTTTTCCTCAAGGCGATCGCGGTAGGTGACGATGTCGTCCGCGGAGAGCTGCTCAATGGTGTCCACGCGGGTCATGATATTCTGCATCTTGCCGCGCAGGTCGGCTTCAATGCGTGCACCCTCGGCGCGGCGCGCGTCAAGGAAGCGGTCTGTTGCAACGGACAGCACGGTCAAAAGGTCCTGCCAGTCCTTTTCCACATCCTCCTCGGGCTTTTTGACCTTGAAGATCTCGGGATTGCGGGCAACGGTCATGACGCTGATGTCGTCCTGCAGATTGAAGGTATCGCGCAAAGCGTACAGCGCGTCCAGATACCCCTTGGCATAGCCCTCGTCAAAGACGATGGAAACGCCCTGCGTGTCCAGCACGTCAATGGAAATGCTGACGTCCACCTTGCCGCGCGAGATGCCGCGGCTTTGCAGGTAGGGCTTGATCTTTTCTTCTAAGTAGGAGAAGGCGCGGGGCATGCGCACCGAGCAATCGAAAAATCGGTTGTTGACCGAGCGCAGCTCAACGGTAATATCCTTGCCAAAAACGGTCTGCTTATCGCGTCCGAAGGCGGTCATGCTAAAGATCACGTCATATCCTCCAAATTCCGCCGAAATTCGCACCGTCCGGAAGGGCAAAAAACGGCATATATAATTATTGTACCCGATTTTGATGCAAATGTCAACAGGGAAACGAGAAATTTTTGATATTGCATTTCCCAAATTCGTATGGTATAATGAGAAAAAATCCAAACGGAGGCGGATCATGAGAAAAATCGCACTTGCGCTTTGCCTGTGCCTGCTGCTCGGTTTGCTTTGCATGCCGATCTATGCGGGCGAGGACTATGAACTCTTGCAGAACGGTGACTTCGAGGAAATTACGACGCATTGGGAAAAATATTACCTTGCAGCGGTCGATTACTGCGACCAAGCACACACCGGCAGCGGTGCGCTGCAGATCACGAACCGTCAGCACTCTACCGATATTGCAAGACAGGTCATTACAAAGCCGCTGGAGCATTACGGCTCGGGACAGTATGAGCTGTCGGCATGGATGCGCCTTGCCGATCCCGAGGCAAAGCCCATCCCCGTCATGATCGCTATCGGCGTGTATCTCAAGGACGGTCAGAAGTTCTGGTTCACGACCGGCTGGACGACCGTGACCTCGGAATGGACCGAGCTTTACGGTGTGGTCAATATCAACTGGTCAGGCGCGCTGAAGGAGGCGGAGTTTTATGTGGTTACTCCCACGGACGGCGACGAGGATACGACCAAGAATTTCCGTGATATGCTTTTGGACGATTGCTCCATGAAGGTGCTGAACTATGCCGGTGAGCCCTACGAGCAGCCCACCAAAGCCCCCGTGACCACCGAGCCCGAGACCGACGCGCCCGAGACCGACGCGCCCGAGCAGACCACCTCTGCGCCCGAAACGACCGCACCCGAAAGTGCACCCGAAAGCGCACCCGAAACCGAGAGTGCGCCCGTACAAGAGCAGGGGAGCGGCAAGGTTTCCGCACAAACGTGGGTGATCGCAGGCACCATGGCGGCGGTTGCTGTCATTTTGCTTGGCTGTGGCATTGCGCTGAGTGTATCCTATGCAAGGGGGAAGCGAAATGAAGCAGGTAAATAAGCTGATTTTGAGCATCACGTGCTATGCGCTGTGCGCCGTGCTGCTGGCGGGCAGTGCCTTGTACGTCATCACCGACCCGCGCACAAGCGGTGTATTGCCCACCCCCGATTCCGGGCTGACCGGTGATACGCAGCCCGCACCCGGCACGCAACCCGCACCCGAAAAAGACTATTTTGACGCAGAAAGGCAGAACGGTATGCTGATATCAGGCGATGCATTCTTCACCCCCGCAAACAAGTACCGCGCGCTCCGACTGGAGCACGAGATCATCAATCTGCCCGGCTCAACTGCCGAGGAAAAGGCTGCCGCGCTGCAGGCGATGGGCTTTGGCGGCTCGGTGACCAATGCCGCGTGGGATGCGCAGTATCTGCAAAGCAAGCTTGCGCTGGCACAGCTCAACGAGTACGTGCAGGCACTGGACGCGCTGGGTCTGCGCGTGTGGCTGTATGACGAAAAGGGCTATCCCAGCGGCTCTGCGGGCGATCTGACCGTTCAAGGGCATCCCGAATACGCAGCCGTGCGCCTTTTGCAGATCACGCACACGGGTAACGGTGCCAAAAAGCAGACCGTGGACGCGCCCGACGGCTTTGTCAAGGTGGATTGCGCCTTTATCAAGACCGCAGATACCGCTCTGACACCCCTTGAAGTAACCGCAAACGGCTCGAAGCTGAGCTTTACGGGCGTGGAGGGTGACTACGTCGCGTATATTTATTGCGCTGCGAATTACGTGTACCACTTTGAGTGGAATTCGTCCTATCCCAACATCCTCAACCGCGATGCGGTGGCACGCTTTATCGAGGTCACCTTTGATACCTACGAGAACGCCATTGACCGCTTTGACACCGTGGTGGAAGCCATCTTTGACGACGAGGCGCAGCTTTTGGCGGGGCACCACATCGTGCCCACGGGTTTGAAAAACCCCGTCATTCCGTACGATTACGATATTTTTGAAACGTTCGAGGCTAAATTCGGCTACGATCCGCGCCCCTATCTGCCGCAGATCTTTGCGGGCTCGGGTGACGAGGCAAGACTTGTGCGCGCGCAGTATTACTCCCACGTAGGCGATCTGGTGTCCGAAAACTTCTTCGGGCAGATCCAGGAGTGGTGCGCGGCGCACGGCACCGAGCTTTCGGGACACTTGCTTCTGGAAGAGCAGATGTATTACCACATTCCCGTTTACGGCAACTATATCCAGTGCTCGCTGCGTATGGGGTATCCCGGCTTTGACGTGCTGGACGTGCGTCCCGTCAATTATCTGCGCAGCATGTCCACGGGCGGTAAGTATGCATCCTCTCCCGCGTGGCTCTCGGGAAAGGAACGCGTGCTGGTCGAGATCTGCCCGGTTGCCGACCCCGATGAATTTGCCACCAATCACCTTGATTATGCGCTGGGCTGCATGACCTTTGCCTACTTTGACGGCGGCAACCAGATCGCATCCTACTATTCGCAGGCAAATAACGACCCCGCTACGGGCAATGCCTTCAACACCTACGTCGGCAGACTTGGCTCCATGACCGTAGGCGCGCAGAATCTGACGCAGGTTGCCGTCTATTACGGCATTGATACCGTGGGCGGTGAGTACCGTGCACCCGATTCGCAGAATCTGTATGATTCGGTCGGTGCGGCACGCAGAAACGACGCGCTGGTGGGCACTGTCGTCACCAAGCTGCGTGAGAACGGCTTGGATTACGTGTTCCTTGACGACGAGTCCATGCAGGGCGGCAGCGTCAAGGATGGCGCTATGTGCGTGGGCAACTTTGCCTTTACCACCGTCATCGTGCCCGACGTGGATATCATGGAAATTGAGAGCATGCGCATGCTGGACGCCATGATCAAGGGCGGAGTCAACGTCATTTTCATTGATTCCATGCCGGGGATGTCCTTGCACGGCAAGGATCAAGCCGAAATGACCGCATTGGCACAGGCGCATGGGGACAGACTGTATAAGAAGAACGATCCCGCGCTGATCGATGCCGTTGCAAATCACACCCGCGTTGCCTTGACCGTCGAGTCGGACGCAACCGTGTACGTCTCTCCTTATGAAAGGGACGGCGTCAAGTTCTTCTTCCTGGCAAACGCATCGGACAAGGATGCATCGGTCACCTTTACTTGCGAGAACGCTGTGGCGTACCGCATTTACGATCCCGTATCGGGCGAGATCAGCACGGTGGAAAACGCAGCCGAGATCGCATCCTACCGCGCTCTGTTTGTGCAGCCCTTGACCGAAATGCCTTGATTTTTGCGAAAAAACTGCATTTGCACGCAAAAAAAGTGCAAAAACCCCTTGAAAAACGCGCAGAATTGGTGTATAATAAAATGAACTGTATAATCAGACCAAATTTTTTAACGGTTAATATTGGAGGACAAACAAAATGGTAGTAGCTGGCGATTTTAAGAACGGCATCACTTTTGATATGGACGGTAACGTATTCCAGGTTATCGAATTCCAGCACGTTAAGCCCGGTAAGGGTGCTGCATTCGTGCGCACCAAGATCAAGAACGTCATTACCGGCACCGTGATCGAGCGTACTTTCTCTCCCACGGATAAGTTCGAAAACGCATACATCGACAGAAAGGATATGCAGTATTCCTATGACGACGGTGACCTGTATCACTTCATGGACACCGAGACTTGGGAAGAGACCCTCGTTGCACACGACAAGGTTGGCGATTCCTTCAAGTTCGTAAAGGAAGAAATGTTCTGCAAGATCATGTCCTACAAGGGCAACATCTTCGCAGTTGAGCCCCCCACATTCGTAGAGCTCGAAGTAACCGATACCGACCCCGGCTTTGCAGGCAACACCGCAACCAACACGCTCAAGCCCGCAACCCTGGAGACCGGCGCAGAGATCAAGGTTCCCCTGTTCATCAACGTTGGTGACGTTCTCAAGATCGACACCAGAACCGGTGAGTATCTGTCCAGAGCTTAATTGTTCCTTGCGGCGCATAGCCGAATTACAACAGAAAGGAAAAAGAATATCATGACCATTACCGAAAAGGCTGCATACCTCAAGGGTCTTGCAGACGGCTTGAATTATGATAAGGATAGCGCAGAGGGCAAGCTGATCACTGCGCTGATCGAACTGACCTCCGATCTGGCTGATCTCGTTGACGAGCTTGACGAGGATCTGGCTGATCTGGAAGAATACGTTGACGAGATCGATACCGACCTTGGTGACGTTGAGGACTACCTCCTGGACGAGGGCGACTATGACTTCGACGAGGACGACTTCGACGACGAGGATTGGGACGACGAAGAGTGCGACGGTGACTGCTCTAACTGCGGTCTGGAATGCGATATTCCTTACGACGAGGAATTCGACGATGAGGACGAGGACTACGAGGATATCTTCGAGGTTGAGTGCCCCTCTTGCGGCGAGATCATTTGCTTTGAGGGCGATATCGACGAGGACAACCTGCGTTGCCCCGCATGCGGCGAAAAGTTCGCTTGCATCATCGACGAGGACGACATCGAGGAACTCGCTGAGCTCGACGGCGACGAGGAGTAATTCTCAAATAGGGAACTATCCCGCATAGTAATTAGGGTGCCGCATCCGCGGCACCCTAAAATACCGAATTTTGACCGTGGGCATGCCGCGAGAGTTCAAATCTCTCCATGGGAGATGCTGACAGATCGGCTCAAAATTTCAACTCAAAATCGAGGTGTGTGCGCAAGTATTTCGGTAAGCCGAAAAGGTAGCGAGCTTGCTTTGAAAGTTATGACAATCGAATATTTTACACACTTCGGGGTGTGGCGCAGTTGGTAGCGCGCGACGTTTGGGACGTCGATGCCGCAGGTTCGAATCCTGTCACTCCGACCAAAATTGCGGATTCGTCCGCACGAAAGCCGTAAAGTAGGATACTTTGCGGCTTTTAATGTTTTTTATTACAGGAGGACATATGACACGACAGGAATTTTTAAAGGATTATTGGCAGTATTATTTGATGCTTGAAAAGCAATTTGTTAATACGCTACAGTATGTTGATTTGGATAATAATAATTTTACTACTTTTTCAAATCAATATGCCAACTTACTACAGGCAATAGGTTCTGAATTGGATTCTTTTTTTAAGGTTTATTGTTCTTATAACCCAGATGATTACAAATTTATTACCGACTATGCAAATTTTGTACTTTCTGATTTTCCATCTATAGTTACTCAAGAGGTTGAGATTATCAATTATAATATAACTATAAAACCTTTTGACGGTTGGGATGCGACTCGAGCAAAACAATCATTGCCATGGTGGGAGTCTTTCGATAAAATCAAACATAGCAGAACATCCAATAAGAGCGATGCATCATTAGAAAAAGTGCTCAATGCTCTTGGAGGACTTTTTATCATAGAAATGAAATACCTGCAAAAAATAGTGTCCGGATTAGATGCTGAACTCGATATTCCGAATGAACTTTCAGCCTTGTTCGAACTGAAGGATTGGGCATACAACTATATCCCTGCAAAGCAAGTTTATTTCCCTACGAAGGATGGAGATATTCTTTTAGGCGATCAAGTAATTGCTGAATAATTAAGGTTTTTCTTTGACTACAGAGACGCGCTTTTTGAGGGTTTGACAAAAGGGCGGCAAGCTACGCTTTATTCGTAGTCTGCCGCGAATTTTTGTAAGGGTCTGTGCGTACATTGTGCATCTTAAGCTCTTGTTTATTTAAATTGTTAGATTACAGATTATTACCAATCCAAATTTGTTACATCGTCCGCAGGATTATAGCTGTATTATATCGCTTTTTATGAATAATTCAATCATTGACAAATTATAACACCAGCTCCATCGCAACCTTTTGCGGTAAAAGTCCTTGCGCTTCGTAGAATTTCATTGCAGAGGGATTACAGCTCCACACATTTAGCGTAAGGTTATAACATCCGCTTTCCTTGGCGAGCTTAACCGCCGCCTCGTACAGCTCCTTGCCTATGTGCTTCCCTCGCAGGGATTCGTCCACACACAGGTCATCAATATATAAGGTTTTAATATCGGTCAAAACTGAGTTGTTCACATGCTGCTGAAAGATGCAGAAGCAGTATCCCATCACCGCGTCCTTCTCGTCCACGGATACGAGTATGGGGCGGCTTTCGTCCTTTATTAGGTCCTTTAATTCTTCCTCGCAGTATTTCGTTCCGACCTTAAAAATATCCGGTCTGCCGTTGTGATGCACGAGGCACACTTGCAAGAGCAAATCTTCAATTTTCGGTATATCCTTTTCACAAGCTCTACGTATCATATCGCACGACCCTTATTTCTTATCAAACAACGCGCGGCGTTCGGTGGAATGACGCATCATCGCCCTCATACCATCGATATCCTCGGTTTCGAGCATTGTTTTAAGGTGATTGAATTGGTCTATAAACAGATTCATTTGTTCAAGCAGCACGTCCTTGTTGGCTACAAACAACTCGCTCCACATCAGATCGTTGATCCTTGCGATTCGTGTAAGGTCGCGGAAGGAGTCACCTGTGAACTTCTCCATATTCTCCTTATCATTGCAGGTCATCAGCGTGATGGCAATGCAGTGTGTAAGCTGAGAGAGAAAGCCGATCATTTCGTCGTGCTCCTCGGGAGAGAGCGTGGTCACGTTGGAAAATCCGAGAAGTCTGCCAAGCTCAATGCAGGTCTCGATTGCTTCGGGTGTGTTTTTTTCGGTAGGGGTTACAATGTAGTTTGCACCGAAAAACATTCTGTCTGTGCTGTTTTCCACGCCGGATACCTCACGCCCCGCCATCGGGTGAGCCGCAACAAACTCCACGTCCGGGCGAAGCATATCCTGTATCTGATATACGATGCTTCGCTTTACACCTGTAACGTCGGTGATCAACGCACCGCTTTTGAGCAGTTTTTGGTTCTTTTCGATCCACTCCACGAAAACGTGCGGATACAGCGCGAAGATCACAAGGTCTGCGTCTCCAATCAGTCTTTCGTCAAGCTCGGTTGAGCCTTCGTCAATGATATTTTCTTTTATTGCATAGTCTATTGAGCTTTGCTCCAAGGTGATGGCGCTGATGTGAAATCCAAAGCGCTTCAATACCTTTGCGTAGCTTCCTCCGAGAAGTCCAAGCCCTACTATCAATATTTTTTTACTTACGTCGACTATCATGATAATGTTACCTCTGCTCCAAGTTGTTTGATATCCTCGAAAAATCCGGGATAGCTCTTTTTTATGGCTTCGGCGCCCTTAATTGCACCGCCGATTTTGGAAAGGATCACCGACATAGCCATCACGATGGGGTGGTCATTGTGTCCGTCAAGAATCTCTCCTTTATAACGGAGTTCTTGCTTTGGAACAATTATTTTGTTATCGCTAAAGAGGAGTCCGCCGCCGAGCTTTGAGAGTTCTTCGTGCATAGCCGCACCTCGGTCGCTTTCTTTGGCTTTGAGCCGGTCTGTTCCCGTAAATGTGGCGCCGTTTTTTAGGGCGGCAAGGGCGAACAAAACGGGGCCAAGATCGGGACAATCGGAAATATCAAGCGTAGGTGTACCGGTGCATATTTTTTCGAAATAATCGGCATACACCTTATCACCTTGCAAGCTGTCGGGCTTTAAGTTTCCAACGTGTATTTCAGAACCGATGTGATTGAAAGCATCAAGGAACGCGGCGTTTGAGTAGTCGCCCTCAATTCTGCCCGAAAAGGCGTGCATTTTTGATGCTTTGATCTCAATTTTATATTCATCCGTAAGCGCTACGTCCGCACCGAAAGATTTAAGCGCAGAGACGGTCAGATTGATATACGATCTGCTTTCAAAGGGCGGTATAATCTCAATGGAGGACTTCGTACCCAAATGCACGAGTGCGAAGATGAGCCCCGTAATAAACTGACTGCTGATATCGCCTCGTATTTTGTAGTTACCGCTTTTAAGACTGCCGCACAAAGTAACAGCGTTTTTGTCTTTATCAAATGTGAAGCCGTTCTCTCGGCACAGTTCTTCATAAACGCCAAGAGGTCTTTCAAGAAGTCGCTCGCTGCCGTGCATTGTGACTTTTTTGCCCAAGCACAATACAAGAGGAATAAAGAAGCGAAGGGTGCTTCCGCTTTCTCTGCATGGAAGGACAGGGTTTTCGGCTTGCATAAATCCCCTCGGATCAATGACTACCGTATCCTTATCTGTCGTTATAGTTGCTCCTAACGCTTTCAAACAGTCAATGCTTGCAAGGATATCCTCACTATAATCAACTCCCATCAGTGTACTTTTCTGC
>JAZOVZ010000092.1:0-13376 GCA_045658965.1 Eubacteriales bacterium | reverse complement strand
AACCGTTTGTTCAACAAATGGTCTCGGTAAAATACAGCAGCATCAAATAAATAGTCTATTTTTTCCATTTTTACTTCCAAGTAAAAATGGCAACTAAAATAGTTGCCATTTCTAATAATCTTTTTGAATGCTTTTCTTTCGGGAAACCCTATTTAGGAATTGGATAAGCATCAACCGCAATAGACCCTCTGCTAAACACTCCCCTAACCGAGCACCAAGCGTCATCGGCTGAATAATGATCAAATCATTATTCCAAGGTGCATACACCTTGCACTATTATTATATATCAGTTTTATCTAAAAGTCAACACCTTTACAAATAATTTTTTCTTCATTTTTCAATTATAGAGAAATATCATTTATTGTCTTGTAAATACATACCAATACGCTCTGCCGTTACCAAAGCAATAATCACCCGTTTTCCATTCCTTGAAAAGGTACTCTTTACCGTTAATCACTTTGATCTCATACGCAGAAGCTGTCTTTTCTCGCTTATTCAACACAAATCCCTTTGTCCACGTTGACGTAACGCTGTTTACAAAATTCTTAGTAGTCGAAACGTATACGCCATTCGGCTTAAATTCAGCTTTCAAAACGAACAGATTCTTTTTCTCCCAATTCTGCTTTTCAGGATCAAAATCTTCCTTGTTTATCACAAAATCGCGCACTTCCCATACTCCTGTCACTGTTTCGTCGTTCACAAAAGGATAGTCAATATAGTCGCATCTTCTGAATTCTTCCTGTGAAGTATAGTGCGTATCTTCTACTTGCTCATATACCCAAATCTCGGGTTTATCAAACGTTCCTACTGCACCTCCGTCACAGTAATCATACATTTCAAGAAATAGCAGCTTTCTCTGTCCGTCATTCTCTATTGTATACTTATTCAAAAATGTTGATCCATGTTCGGAACCATACGTAAACAAATAGCCCTTGGTCCAACCGGCAACCGCCCAATAACTGCGACCACCATCTATGAAATATATTTCATCCAACCAAGCGAGATGGCTGCATTTAGGCTTTCCGTAAACAAAATGCTCATGAGTTGGCAGAATATCAAGCATCTTCCATTTTCCGCACGCATCAGGATCATCCACAAAAGGCAGATCTGCATGATCGCATTGATATAATGCCTCTTTTGATTTCGCAATTACGGGAACCTTCAATTCCACCGTTCCATCACTATAATAAATTTCATAATACGCACCGCAGACCTTATAATCACAATCATCAAGATGCTTGATTATAGCCTTGTAAGCATCATCAAGCTCGTCTGTCTTACAAACCAAAGATGCAACATGAGAATCGAACGAAATTGTCCTTTCGGTATAACCTGTATTCGGGGGAAGCTTACCCACAATCTCCATACAGGCTGCAAGGTCAAAGTTCTCTTCCTTATACTCTGTCTCATAATTGATGATCACTTTTCTTTTACCAAGAATTGCCCGAGGTAGTTCGCTTTTGATTCTTTCTATATCAGTCAGCGCATCGGATTTGGATAAATACTCTTTTCGAATAACGGCAACGCGCAATTCGTCTGTTGCACGGATAATAACATTGAACATTTTCGACTCTCCCTTTATCAGATTGCTTTTAATCGATTCAATTCTTCTTAACTGTATTTGTGTGGTTTCAATCAGTGCCTGCAATTCTACAAGCTTGGTATTTAATGCTTGGGCGATTTTCTCGTCATCATCAGCCATAAGCTGTACTCTTATCTCATCAAGAGAAAAGCCCAACTCCTTCAGGGCGATAATTCGATAGCAATCCTCAAGTTTGGAAGCAGAGTAGTACCGATATTTCGTATATTTGTCGATCTCATCCGGAATCAACAAGCCTTCCGCTTCATAATATCGCAAGGTCTTTACCGAGATATTGCACAGCTTAGATAATTCACCTATCTTATACATAGCGTTTTCCTTTCATTGAGATTCTGCAGAACAGAAATAGCACTATTTCTATCTTGCAAGGTAAGTATATCATTACAGTTAAGGGGAGAGTCAATAGGTTTTTCACCATTTATGCGAAAAATTCACAAATAAATACAAAAGGGCGCGCACAGTGTCACGCCCTAATATTCTCATATCAAATCAAACACCGACATGATCGCAAACACGCTCGCGTCGCCCGAAAGGATGCGCACACGCGTCTCACCGCGCTCCATGTCAAAGGAGTTGTCGGACAGGATGACGTCGCCGTCGATGCCCTCGATCATTACGCCCTTGGCGAAAGCGGCAGCGGTCACGATCAGCTCGTCGCCCTCCTTGCGTACTTGCAGCGCGGGATCTTGCAGCGTATAGTGCTTAGGAGGCGCGAACAGCGCGCACCCTTGGCTGACGACGCAGTCATCCGCGATCAATACATATTGCAAATGCGCGGTATAAGGATCAAAGTCAAACGGCTGCGTATCCAGCCACAAGACAGAAAGCGCGGGTACTTTTACGCTTTTCTCGGTGACTTTCAGCGCGTTCCCCTGCGCGTCGCGCACGGTAGCCACTACAAGCCCCGAAAATTCGTCTCTCGTATCGTTTGTCACGCAAAGCCGATAACTGCACGCCTTTTGGTAAGTACCGCTCTGGGCGTTGATATTGCCCCTGTGCTGCATCATGCCGTTTTCTTCACAGGACAGCAGTACGGGGGCGAAAAAGCGTTTAGCGGCATATTGCAACGCCTTGTAGCGTCCAAAGCAATCAATACTTGCCCAGGAAGTTCCCTGCCAGATATCATTCAGCTGCCAATACAAAGCCCCCATGCAGCGACCGCGATGGCGGCGCATGTGCTCGACGCGGTAGCGCACCGAGTCGGCTTGCAGCTGCTGCGTGGCGTAAACCAATTGCTCGGTCGTGCCTGCATACGGATAAAATTTGGCAAGCTGCGAGAGCATCAGCTCATTGCCGCCGCCCGAACGCTGGTGACGCTCCATGATGGGCGAGCAGAGGTTGGTGTTGCCGTCGGTGGCGTATGTATGGATCGTTTTGATGCTGGGCAAGGACTGAAAGCCAAACTCGCTGACGTAGCGGTAAAAGCGGTTTCTGAACGAAAGGTGATCGGGATTCCAATCGTGGCAATCGCCGCAAGGCTCGCCGTTGGGATCGGCAAAGCCGCCAAGCGAGGTGGGCGAGGACGGAACGTAGGCAATTTCGGGGCAAATGCGAGCCAAAACCGCAGGAATTTCTTTCTCAAACAGGTCAAGATACACCTTTTCCAGATGCTCTCTGTCGGTTCTGCCCGAGATCGCCACGTATTCGTGGAAATGCCACTCGATCTCGTTATTGCCGCAGATCAAGCCCATGCAGGCGTGGTGACGGATGCGGCGCGCGTTCTGCTCGACCTCAAGTAGCATGCTTTGCATCAGCTTTTGGTCGGGATCGTACACAGAGCAGGCAAACATCAGGTCAAAAAAGACCACCAAGCCAAGCTCGTCGCAAATATCGAAAAACCAATCGTCGGGATAGTAGCCGCCGCCCCACACGCGAATGGCATTAAAATGGCAATCCTTGCAATGCTGCAAGAGCGTGCGCGTGCGCTCAGGTGTAATGCGGCGCAAAATATTGTCCTCGGGGATGTAGTCCGCCCCCATGGCGAACATATCCACACCGTTGACGCGGTGATAAAAGCCGATACCGTAGGAGTCAACCTCGCGCACCAGCTCCATTTGGCGAAGACCAACGCGCAGCTCGCGGGCGTCAATGATTTCATCATCTACCACCAGCCATGCCTGCACGGTATAGAGCGGCTGTTCACCCATGCCATTAGGCCACCAAAGCTGCGGATCTTGCACCTCGGTTTCAACTCCCAGCGCCAAAGCGGTACAGCTGCCGTCGGGCGCGGTCAGCCAAAATTCGGGTGTCCCATCCCCTGCGAATTCCATAATCGGGGTCAGGAACACTCTGCCGCCCTCGTGCCGTTGGGTTACGCGCGCCTCGGTAATGCGCCCGCTGCCATTATGCTGCAGCAGATACACGTCACGAAAAATGCCCGCATCGGGCAAACGGGGTCCCCAATCCCAGCCCATCATGCAATGCGCCTTGCGCAAATGGGGATATCCGCGCATGCAATCAGTCGCGCCAAACAGGTGGGATTCTTGATCCTTCTCCCTGATGTATCGCGTGGGCGAATGGCAGACCACGCGCAGCTCGTTGTGCTCACACACAAGCTCGGTCACGTCAAATTCATAACGCAGGTGCATGTTGTCGGTCTCTGCCACCAAGGCACCGTTGAGGTAAATGCTGCACAACGTATCCAATCCCTCAAACACCAAGGTCGTGCGATACCCCTCATCCCACCAATCAAACGTGCGCGAAAAGGTGTAGTCATGCTCCGAAACGGCTAAATAAATATCCTCATTGTCCGCTACGTGCGGATCGGGCAAAAGCGCATTGTCTACGTGCAAAAACGAATAGACCGAGCCGGGGATAGTTCCCTGCACGTCATATCCGTTGCCCGTCATGCGCCATTTTCCGCCAAGATCGTATTTTCTCATTTATTCATCTCCTCATAGGCTTGACGTAAGCCTTGTATCGTGGCACCGCCCTTGCCCGTGGTGGTGTCGGCGTGCCAGAGCGCGCTTGCAATCGCCTCTTCCACGGCTTCTGCGGTCATGTCAAAGACGGGATCGATAAAGTTGTCGCAAATCGTGGCATAGGTCTGCACGGCATGCTCTGCGGTGTGCGGCACGCGGTTTGCGGTAGAAAACGCGATCGCCACGTCGCCGCTGCCGTTGCCCATATACGAGCCCGTGCGCGAAAGTCCCACGCCCGCGCGACGCGCCACTCTGCCAAGCTGTCGCTCCGAGAGCGGTGCATCGGTGGCAAGAATCATAATAATCGAGCCCTTGTCGGCAGCATGATCGCGCTCCGCGATCTCCCTGCCCACCTGCCTGCCGTCGATCATGAGTCGTCCCCTGCCGCCAAAATTGGCAAGCACCAACGCACCCACGGTATACTCACAGCCGTCAATGGTCAGCACGCGCGATGCCGACCCAATGCCGCCCTTAAAGCCAAGGCAGCACATGCCCGTGCCTGCGCCAACCGCGCCCTCGGCAAAGGTATCGGCACAAGCATTGATGGCATCCAGCACGTGCTGCTCGGTCACGTGCAAGCCGCGGATGTCGTTGAGCGTGCCGTCATTGCACTCGCCCACCACGGGATTGACCGTGCCCCAAGCACCGCCGATCTCGGGATTTTGCGCCATCATGTATTTGACCACAGCGGTAAACGCCGTACCAACGCCCAGCGTATTAGTCAGCACAATGGGCGTTTCAATGGTGCCAAGCTCGTTTATCTGCACAAGCCCTGCCGTTTTTCCATAGCCGTTGAATACAAACGACGCCGCCATGACCTTATCCGTAAACAAATTACCGCCATGCGCTTTGATACAGGTCACACCCGTGCGCACGTCCTCGCCCTCGCATATCGTCACGTGCCCGACCGTCACGCCCGGCACGTCGGTGATCAGATTTTTCTCGCCGCGTCTGCCGCGGCCAACCGTAAAAGGAGTGTTTGTAAGTCCCATGTTGCCCTCCAAATGGTTTCTTGTCTTTATTATACCCGAAATACGGCAGTTTTGCAAGAGGGTGCAAAAGAAAATCCCCCGACGGGTGTCGGGGGGTGACGGTCAGTTGGTTCAGATATGCTCTGCAAACAAATGCCCCAGCGTGATGGTGCTGCCTGCGTCGTAGTGGTAGATATCCGGCTCGGGCTGCGGCTCTTTATGGGTGGTCAACCCTGCACCGATGGTATCCAGATAAAAGCTGTTCGGCGTCTTTGCGGCGTAAGCGCGCTTGATGTCATTGATCTGCACGTAGAACGGCCAGATTTGGGAAATGCCTGCATCCACAAAGGTGCAATCATCGGCAAAATACTTCGCAAAGCCTTGGCGCAGATCGGCAAGCAAAGCAGCATAGCGACGCTCGTAATGCGGCACGTGCTGCTCCTCGCAGGCATCTGCCTCGCCCTGCATCCAGCACCAAGCCACGATCTCGGGCGCATATCCCTGCTCCTCCAAAATCTTGAGGCTATCGGGCAGCACCTTCATCATCTCGTTATAGCACCAGCCGCAGGTGCGGTAGTTTTCGGGGATATTCATGTCGTCATGCGATGCGGGGTTATACTCCGCGCCGCCCGAGGGAGACAACCAATCGTTCCAAAGGCTGGTTCCGCCGTACGCACACTTGATGATGGCATACTGCTCGCTCGGATATTTCTGCGAAATGACCTCGGCAATGCCCACCTCGGGTCCAAAGGTATCCTTGGTCAGCTCGGCACAATTCAGCCCGGTTTTGACAAAGCCGTCGCTGTGCTTGTCGTGCGAGTAGTAGCTGATCGGCACGCTCTCATAGCCGTCCATGTATTCCTTGACCTTTTCGGGCGAGAAATGACGGGGCAGATATTGGCAATGTCCCACGCCCACGGCGTTGGACTGTCCTGCTAACAGAATAATCTTGATCTTTTTCATCATCATACTTCCCTTTCTTTGGATGATGATTTATTATAACACGAGCACAGCGGTTCTGTCAACACGAAAAGTAATTGTTCTCCAAAACAGGATGGCGGGGGCAAGACGGAGCCCTACGACAAGGGGCATGAACAAGCCCCAATGTCATTAAGTTAAGGAATACTGTTTTTTCCGCATTATCGTCATAAACCCATTCTATTCGCGCTCTCCCCCCTTAAATATGCCCTGCGGGATATTTTCCACCCCCCTCCCGGAGGGGGGCTATATCAGTGGTCCGCTCATTCATTTTCAAGTTGACCGCTGAAATATCGGTTTTCACGCAGTTTTCGGTGAATCAAGTTACCGTTGACGGTTGAGTGTCAGTTTAGAAAAGGGCGATGCTGCTCCCAAAGCCCCCCTCCAGGGAGTTGCCTGCAAGCAGGCTCACGCAGCCTGCGGCGACGTGTAGGGGGATGTTACGCGCTGCCCTGTTCCAAGCGCAGGGGGGAGAGCGCGAATACAAACGGTTTCTGCGCGCTATATCCCTGTGATTTTTTGAAAATTCTTAACTTAATGACATTGGAGCCAGTCCTCACAGAATTTGTCGCAAAGAACAAGCAAAGCCCGAGGCGGTTGCCTCGGGCTCTTTGATATGCTTGATTTACGCGCGATTTCTGAAATGATACACAATACCGATGACCAGCGATACCAGCACCCATGCATGGAACACATAGTCCAAAATCCAGTCCAAGGAAATGCCGAACAGAACGGGCATCAGAATAGTATCAATAGCAAACAGCGCAAGTGCTGCAATCATAAACGCTACGTGCTTTTTGGAAAGCAGCCAACAAACAAAATACAGCGCGATGATGACAATTGCAACCACTGCACAAGCCACAACAAAGCCGGTGGACAAGAAATCTGCCTCGGTCATTTCGAGATCCGCATAATACTCGGGCGGATACAGACCTCCCCAAAGCGCACCAATCGATGCAATGAAATACGGCACGATTGCCGAGAACAGGAAATACGAGTCCATGCCAAGCAGGCACAGCACCACGTTGATCAACGTAAAGAGGACAACCGACAATACGTTGACTCTTGCAACGTTGTATTGGTTTCTCTTGATCTGATTAGAGTTACCGAACATTTTTCTTTCTCCTTAATACAATGCAAAATATCCCGTATCGGGATATTTTTATTATACCATTATGGGATAATAATGTCAAGGGGGAATGAGAAAAATGAGATTAAAAGAATTAAGAAAAAGCAAGGGTATCTCACAGCTCAAGCTTGCACTTGACCTGAACACCAATCAAAACACGATCAGCCGATATGAAAACGGGGAGCGAGAGCCCGGAATTCGTGAGCTGGTCATGATTGCGGACTATTTCGGAGTTTCGCTTGATTATCTATTGGAAAGAACCGATGACCCGACTTTTTATAAAAAATGAGAGCTGTCATTCAAGACAGCTCTCTTTTATATTACTCCCCTGCCAATGCGCGCAAGAGGTAGGAATGCACGTTATAGACTGTATCGTCGTCCTCGGTAAAGGTAATAGTGCTGGTCACGATGTGGTGCGTCAGCTCCTTTGCATAGTCCTCACCCTTTGCCTCTTCCAGCATGCAGAGCAGCTGATAGTCCTCAATGCCCTCGCGCATGCAGATCAAGCGCAGCGAAGGAATGGGGTCCAGCTGACCGTACACGGCACCGGGATAGATCAGAATGCCGTCACCGGGGCCTTCCTTGGGGAACGGGCAGCGCATGGTAAAGGTGTTGCCGCCAACGCCCTCGTAGTTGGCAACGTGCCAGTAAAGGAAGCCTGTCACGTCAAGCTCGTAGCACGTCCAGAACATAGTGCGAGCCTCTGTTCCGTCGCTGTAAAGCAGAATGTTCTGATAGGGTGCGGTATACGCGGGCACGCAGGAAACGTAAGCCCACAAATCTCCGCCCTTTTCGGTGGTATAGCCCTTGATGCGCTCCTCAAACTCGCCAAAACGCTTATCCTGCTTGGCGGTGTGCGTGAATAGCGCACCGGGGGTCTTTTCCAGCACTCTGGGGGTAAAGCAGAAGAACTTGGGACACCAGATATTGACGTATCTGGACATGAAGTCGATCTGATCCTTGGCTTTATCGGCAGTATAGCTGATGTTGAGCTCAAACGGCGAGACCATACGGTAATCCGTCCAGCCCCAAGTATTGAGCAGCATTTCTGCTTCCTCTTTGAGCTTTGCCACGCTGTTCTTGCCGGTCGGGTCACCCATATTGGGACGCGATACGCCCGGCTCGTCCTGACCGTAGAAATACAGCTTTTCTTTCAGGACAGGATCATTCTTGAGCATGTCGTATTGCTCTTTCGCAGTGACTCGGATAGTGGTCACGCGCGGGTTGGAGAGCCACTCCGTGCCAAAGTCCACAGTACCCGTGGGGGTAATGCGGTATTTGAGCAGAAAATCAGCGGTTGCCTTGAGAATATCGTAATCGGAAGCATTGAAGCCGAAGTTTGCATATTGCTCCAAGATCTTGCTCTGCCAGATCATAAAAGTGGTATCCAGCGCAGTTTCCTCGGACAGCGTGACGTTATACACGTAGGTGTACACGTTCGCCATCTTGATGCACGCACCGGTATCTGCGTCGCAGATCTCAATGGTTGCCACGTACGCACCGGGAACGGTGTCGGGCGTGGTGATTGCCTGCACGACGAATGCGCGGGAGGTATCGCGATAGGGGTACTTCTCGGGCTCCCAAGGCTTATAGGAGTAAGGGCCAACGGTCACCCAGGGACCTTCCTCGTAGTTGCCGCCCTCGGTCTTGGAAATGTACGCGTCATACGGTACGACCGCATCGGGGTATACGGGATTGCCCGGGAATTTCATATCCACGTAGCCGTCCTCGACGTAGTATTCCACGCCAAGCTCGGTGGTCAGCGTGTCACCGTTTGCGTTGGTGAAATCCGAGATCTTGACCGTAATTCTCCGCTCCGTGGGAGAATGCACGAAGAACTGGCAGCCTTCCATCTCGTTTTTGCCCATCTGCATGACGTAGGTGGGGTCACCGTCGCGCACGATGGTGTATCTGTCGATCTTTTCGGTAATGTGATCAAACCACAAAAGAAAATCGGGATCGTCGTTGGGAGCTGTAGGCAGTACCTTGTCGGGAATGGGATCGTACGCCGACATATCCATAGAAGAGCCATAGCCAAGCTCATACTGCGCCAAAGGGTCAACCGGCACGGGGGGCTCGGTGGTCTGCTCCTCGGTCGTGGGTGCATCGGTTACCTGCTCGGTACTTTCGGACTCGGTTTCGGTGGGCTGCTCGGTAGGTTGCTCTGTTGTGTCGGTCACGGGATCGGTCTCCTCATAGGTCTCCTGATCATAGGAGTGCTCCCCGCCCGTGCAAGCAGACAGCAGCAGCACAGCAGCCAAAACGATAAGCAAAATACTATATTTATGCATCTTCATATTGCATTACTTGGATGCGTAAACTTCCTTGATGGTATCGATGACAGCCTCAAGCTCCTCAGGTCTTACCATTTCGGGGAAGGTGCCCGCCTTGACGCAATCTGCGAAATAGCGCAGCTCGTTGTAATAACCGTCCGACTGGGGTACGTAGCAGCCCTCTTCGATGGCACTGCCGTTATTCATATCCTGCGTGGTCCAGTCCTCCTTGTAGATCTTGAGAGAACCGCCGTTGAACTCCAGCACGGCATGCTCAAACTGCATGCGGAAGGTTGCCGAGAACTGAACGGGTGCGTGGAACCAAGCAGCCTCGCAAGCAATGCGTGCATCACCCAGCTTGTAGATGGCGTGCATATAGTCCATACCGTGGAATACGTGCTCGATCTCGGGCTTGCCCAGCGTGTAAACAAGGAAATCAAGATCGTGAATGTGCAGATCGAAAGGCACCATGCCGCTGCGCTCTGCATCCTGCATCCAGTTGTCCCAGCTTACGATCGGAATAGCACCGATTCTCGTCATGGTACCGCTGATCAGCTTGCCGTATCTGCCGGTATCAATGCTGTCCTTGAGGTATACGTACTCGGGCCACCAGCGCAGCACCTGCGCGATCATGAAGCACTTGCCGTTCTTCTTTGCGGTGTCGTATGCGCGTGCAACGTCCTCACGGTGCAGCGCGATGGGCTTTTCGGACACAACGTGAATGCCCTTCTCCATTGCCTTGATGGCAAAGTCCACGTGCAGGTAGGTGGGCAGCGTGATATCCAGAATATCGATCTGCTCGTTTGCCAGCATCTCATCAAAATCGGTGTATTTGCGTGCGGTGATCTGACCGTCGTAACGGTCCATCATCTCGGGACGAATGTCGCAGATTGCAACAAGCTCCACGTCCTCCATACGGTTCCATGCGGACACGTGCACGCCGCTGATACCGCCCATACCAACTTCTGCTACTCTAAGTTTCATAATAACCTCCCTGCCGCCTTTGGCGTCTAAAATAGTGATAGAAACTTCACCGCGGAGCTTTGCTCCAAAAATGGACTCTGGCCCATTTTTAGGTGAAGTTTAAGCGTGAATGGTTGCGTATACAGGAATATACCGTAAGCTTTCACGCTATCCTTTCAGAAATACAAATTTTTACAAGATACAGTATACCACAAAATCCCCCTGTTGTCAATCAACAAGGGGAAATTTTGTACTCGCAGTATCACTTATCAAGCACCTGTGCCCAAATATGTGTCCGGAATTTCGGGCTCACCGTACGGATTGTAATATACCGAAAAATCAGAATAGGTGGTCGTGCGGAGCAATTCACCGTCACTATAACACTTCTCCCACAGTATTACGCCGTAATTGTTGTAATCGCGCTCGTATACGTTTGCGTAAGAGCTCTCGCTGTCGTCAAAGGAAACGTTGGTATGGGTCTGCTTGGCATAATTGCCGTATGCATCATACTCGGTGGTTCTGATATAACGTTTATAGTGCCAATTTTCTTGATTGCGGACGTATTTGATCTCTCTGCCAAGCTCGTCATATTCCCACTCGTCCATAACATCGGAGGCTTGCATTTTTATCATATTTCCGTTTTGGTCGTATTCATAGGAATAGGTGAAGGTATATTCTTCACTTGAATAAATGAAATGTTTTTTGTCAGACAAAACCACATCACCATGCTCGTTGTATTCATGCGTATAACGCAGATACGTTTGCCCATCCACATCCTTGTAGATTTCTTGCGTCACGTTTCCTTGTGCATCATACGAAAATTCCGCAGTATTGCCGTTGGGCTTGGTCACTTTTGCTATGTTGCCGTTTTGGTCATATTCATACAGCGTAGCATGTCCGCCTGTGCCGTATTTGATCACGCGATTTTGCTCGTCGTATTCATACCAAGTGATTTCGGTGAAAACAGGGTGAACACCGTTATCGGTAGAGCACGTAATCTTAACGATCCTGCCGTATTGGTCGTATTCATAGTCGGTTTCTATGGTATCGAAGGGTTCTTTGACCGTTTCATGCGCATAGCAGAACACAAAGCGCTCCAGATACTCCGCCGCCTCGGGATGATCTTTGATAGTCAAAAAGGCATCGTAAGCCTCCTGCGTTTTGCCGTCCTCCAAGAGCTGCACGGCTTGCTTGAGCGTTTTTTGGGTTTCTCTTTGCTCCTTGGTTGCCGCGCACCCCGCAAAAAAGGTCGCGCACAGCAGCAAGCAAAGCGTCAAGGTCAAAAATTTTTTCATGTTTTTCTCCTTTTTGAGTGGCTTTACTCTACGTAACAAGCAGGACGTGCGAAAAATTTGCCTGTTTTGAAAAAAATTATATTTTTTCAATTTTTTTGATCCACTTCCCTGCAAAGGCAAACAACGCCTCGGACATGGGATCAAAATCCACCTTACCGCCGCGCTTGAGGTGCAAGAATGTGTTGACGATGCCCTGCTCCTCGGGTTCGACCGCGCAAAGCAGCTCTGCTTGGCTGCGCACGTAACGCCCCGTTTGCTTATAAGCAATTGCCTGCACGACAAAGGATGCGGATTTATACAGTCCCGTCAGCATCTCCTCGCTGCGCCCGTGCAGCATATTGTGCGCACAGCCGTGGTAGATATTGCACGCGCCGATCCTGATCGCGCGGTCGATTGCCGCATCATCAATACACGGCAGCAGCGCGTCAAGGCTGCCCAGGATGGGCACGGTATCGTGATAAAACTGAAACAGATCCGAGGGCTCCCAGCCAAAAAGCTCGTCCTTGCCCGAAACAAAGCCGCAGAGCAGCTCCCTGTGCGGCAGGGTATCCAGCATTTGACGGTATTTTGCAAGATCAGCCGCGGTCAACTCGTCAAAAATCACAACCACGTCAATATCGCTGTGCGCACTCGCCTCACCGCGCGCATAACTGCCCTGCAAGCCCACAAACCACACGCGGCCTGCAAACGTGCGCTCCAAAGCCGCACAAAAAAGACTCATATAAGAATGGATATCGATCATACTGTCACCGCCTTTCATGCCTTCATTATAGCATATAAGGCAAGCGGTGTCAAGGAGAGTGAAGGTTGATTTCGTGCTCCATTGACGTGAAAGGGCGTCCGCTTGGCGAACCTCATCCACCGCTTCGCGGTCCCCTATCTCACTGCGGCTCGGTCACGCTCGGGTTCTGACATGCCACCGGCATGTCATTCATTCCCCTCTCGCTGCTTCGCTACCCAGCGGGGAAGGCTCATAAATGCAACCCTCAACGATTTTTCATACAAGGACGGATGCGCGCTACAAAGCCGTCCCCTTTGGGGAAGGGGGGCCGCAGTGGAGCGAGAACGCAGTGAAGCGGAACGTCCGCGGGGAAAGGGGCTGCCTGAACAGCAAGGATTTGTCACACGGGGAAACATCAACAAAGCAGAAAGGGTAAAAAGCGTACTCAATAATGATTTGTTTAGCACAGAATTATACTTTCCCAATCTTTTTACGCGGCCCCTTTCCCCGCGGACACTCACTCCA
>JAZOVZ010000091.1:0-4356 GCA_045658965.1 Eubacteriales bacterium | reverse complement strand
CCCCTCGTAGATCCTCAAAACGCGTACCGCGTTTTGACTTTCAAAAATCAGCAATTTGTTGCAGATTTTTGAAAGTTCGACGCGAAAACACCCACACGGGGTGTTTTCTTGCTCAGGATGACACGAGGGAGATTTAGCTTTCCCGCTAATTTACCAGCCCCATGGAATTATTCTTTTTTATCCAGCACGATGGACGTTTGCTCGTCTTCGTACTGGCGGGTGTAGAGGCGGTAGTAGTAGCCCTTTGCCGCCATGAGCTCGGCGTGGCTGCCGCGCTCGATGATCTTGCCGTCCTTGACCGCAAGGATGATATCTGCCGAGCGGATGGTGGACAAGCGGTGCGCGATCATAAAGCAGGTTCTTCCCTTGCTGACTCTCTCGGTTGCCTTTTGGATGAGTTGCTCGGTGTTACTGTCCACAGACGAGGTCGCCTCGTCCAGCACCAGAATCGAGGGATTTGCCAGCATGACGCGCGCAAACGACAACAGCTGCTTTTCGCCCGTGGAGAGCAGATCACCGCCCTCGCCCACGTCACTCTCCAAGCCCTTGCCCATACGCTCGACAATACGCCATGCGTCGATCTCGCGCAGTACCGCCTCCATTTCCTCCTCGGTGGCGTTCGGGTTGCCGTAGCGCAAATTTTCGGCAATGGAGCCCGAGAACAGATGCGGCGTTTGCAATACGTAGCCAAGCGAGGAATGCAACCAAAGCTGGCTGCGCTCCTTGGCATCCCTGCCGTCGATCAGTACGCGCCCCTTGGTGGGGTCGTAGAAACGGCAGACAAGGTTGACAAGCGTGGATTTGCCCGCGCCCGTCTCGCCCACGATAGCGACGTTTGTGCCCTTGGGCACGTGCAGATCAAAGTGCTCCAGCACCCATTCGTTGCCGTCGGGGTACATAAAGGAAACGTCCTCAAAGGTAATGTCACCGTTAAGGGGCTCCCAATTCTCTTTTTTGGGGTGGAAGGTATCACCGTACTTCTCCACTACCTCGGGACTGTCCGGTACGTCGGACTCGGTCTCAAGGATCTTGGACACGCGCTCCATGTTGACGCGCACGAAGATCATATCCGCCAAGGCGTTAACGATCCACTGCACCTGCTCCATCATATTCATGGCATAAGTCATGAACACCGACAGCTTGCCAAGGAACTCCACGTCCTTTTGCGCAATGATGCCGCCGCGCCACAGCACGAGTGCCAGGGCGAGCGAGGTGGAGAACGCGATCAGACAGATAAAGCTTGCGCGCACGCGTGCGGTCATGACCGCGGTGCGGTTCATCTTGCCCGTCAGCGCAAAGAAGCTCGACTTCATCTTGTCTTCCGCGCCCAGCACGCGCACGGTGCGCGAGCCGGTAATGGTCTCGTTGAACTTGCCCGAGATCTGCGAATTGAGCTCTCTGACCTCCTTATTAAGGTTACGCAATCTGCGCTCGAACAGCGCAGCGCCCAATGCCAGCACGGGCACGATAACCATGACGCACAGCGCGAGCTTCCAATCAAGGATCAGCATGACCACCGCTGCGCCCACAAGATACGACAAATTCCACACGCCGCTCATGAAATCCCACGCCACCACGCCACCGATGCGGCTGGTGTCGCTCATGATACGGGAATGCAAATATCCAACGCTGTTCTGGTTAAAGAAGGAAAACGACAGCGACTGCAAATGCTTGAAGCACGCCGCACGCATATCTCTTGCGATCAGCACCTCAATTCTGCCGGTCTGATAGGACGAGATAAAGTCGCCCACGATACGCGTCAGTAAAAAGCCCGCGTAGCAAAGGCAGAAGATACCAAGCCCGTCCAGAGTATCGGGAATGATGAAATTATCAATGGCGTATTTTTGGAACATGGGCAGGCAGATATCCACCACGCCGCTCATAATGCCCAACACCAGCATAACGCCGAACGCCCACAGATAGGGCTTGAAAAAGACGATCACCTTGGGGTACGGCAAGCCCTTACGCTTTTTGTTTTGCTTTGTAGCCATTATGCCGTCACCTCCCCACCAACAACGTCGTCACGCCCCTGCATGCTGCAAACGCGGCTGTATATGCCGCCCCCCTCGAGCAGCTCTGCATGCGTGCCCATCTCGGCAACGCGCCCTTGGTCCAAGACCACGATCTTGTCCGCGTGCATCAGCGTTGTGACGCGGTGCGAGATCAAAATGACCGTGCAGCCCTCAAACTCACGCTTCAGCGCGCGGCGAATAGCAGCGTCGGTCTCGCTGTCCACAGCGGAGAGCGAATCGTCAAAAATCATGATATCGGGCTTGGTTGCCAGCATTCTGGCAATCGCGCAACGCTGCTTCTGACCGCCCGAAAGCGTGACACCGCGCTCGCCCACAAAGGTTTCGTAACCGTCCTTGAACTCGGATACCGCGCCGTCAAAGCAAGCAACCTCGCTTGCGTGCTTGACGACGTCCATATCCACGCGCTCGGTGCCCATGCAGATATTCTCCGCAATCGTGCCCGAGAACAGATACGTATCCTGCAGCACGTATCCCACGCGGCGGTGCAGCGCATCGCGGTCAATGCACGCAATCGGCACGCCGCCAATGGTAATGCTGCCGTCCTCCAGCTCGTAAAGGCGATCCAAAAGTCCCATTAAGGTACTCTTGCCCGATCCTGTACCGCCCATGATGCCGACTACGCTGCCACCCTTGACGTCAAAGGACACGTCGTGCAAGATCTGCGCGCCATCCTTTTCGTAGGAAAAGTTGACGTGATCGAACACGATATCGCCGCCAAAGTCCGGCTCTGCGACCTGCTCGGTCTGCAGCTCGGGGGGTGTATTGAGAATATGATTGATTCTGCCCAAAGCCACGCCTGCCTTACTCATCTCGGACACGATACGTCCCAGCGAGCGCACGGGCCACAGCATCATGGCGTTATAGGTCACGAATGCAAGCAAATCGCCCAGCTCCATGCCCTGCGCCACGCACAGATACGTGCCCACGCCCAGCACCGCCAGCACCTGCATACCCGAGAAAAAGTCACCGATGATCCAAAACCAGGTAAACAGCCAGGTCAGGCGCACGTTTCTGTCCCCGTATTCCTTATTTTTGGCGTCGAATTTTTCTATCTCGCTCTTCTCTCTGCCAAACGCGCGTACCACGCGCACACCTGTCAGATTTTCCTGCGTGATGGAGGAAAGCTCACCCTCGCAGACGTCGCAAGCCTCAAAATGCTTGCTGATATGGTGACGGAACACCAAAGAATAGGTCAGCACGATGGGCACGAACGCAAACGACACCAGCGCAAGCTTATAATTCATGACAAACATGACGCTCAGCGATACGGTCAGCAAGATCACCACGCGGAAAAGCGGGATGAGCTGCTCGGACACGAAATTCTTGACCATTTCCACGTCCGAGGTCGAACGCTGGATCAAATCCCCCGTCTTGTTCTGCGCGTAAAAGCTCTGCGGCAGCTTGCCGATATGCGAAAACAGATCATCACGAATGGTCTTGACCAGACTCTCGCCGCCCTTATTATTAAAATACATATTGCAAAAACGGCAAGCGACCGACAATCCGCCCACGACGATGACCGCAATGGCGATCAACCACAGCCTATCCTGCAAAAACGCGATCATTTCGGGCACGTCAATATAAGGGGCTAACAGCTTGGGGGCTTCCCAAGGCTTGCCCGACAGCAGATTATCCACCGTGAAGTTGACGATCTGCGGAGAGACCATTTCCAGTCCCGTCATGATAAATGCACTTGTAATACCCAGCGCAAACCACAAGCGGCTTCTGCGCAAGAAACGCCACAGCCGCACCGCCTTGCCTAAGGTCTTATAATTTGATTCCATGTATGTAAGTCCTTTCTGTGGGAATTTTGCAGATAATAAGGATGTTGCGCACGTAAGCCCTATTCTATTCGCGCTCTCCCCCCTTGAATATGCCCTGCGGGATATTTTCCACCCCCCCTCCCGGAGGGGGGCTATATCGGTTATCCCCCTTGCGGTTTAAGTTAACCGTTAAAATAACAGTATACCTATAATAAAGCTACCGTTGTCGGTTAAGTTTCAGTTTAGAAAAGTGCGAGGCTACTTTCACCAATGTCATTAAGTTAAGGAAAACTCATAGCGGGCATCCAAACAATGCGGGTACGCGTCAAAAAGCCGTCCCCTCGGGGGAAGGTGGGATCCCACAAGCGCAGCGCAGTGGGAGGAAGGGGTATCGTATCAAATTTGGAAGGTTTTGTTTCGTACAAATCGCATACATAATTGACAAAATGACGGTTTCCCGCGTTGAATAGTCGACCCCTTCCTCCCGTGACGCTACGCTACGGGAGCCCACCTTCCCCCGAGGGGACGGCTTTTTGGCGCGCATCCGTTCCGCTTTCTTG